>CAMOEE010000011.1 GCA_946611835.1 uncultured Treponema sp.
GCGGTGACTCAGTTGCAGCCGTAAACAAATTCCACCTCGCAGACAAAATGAGCCATGTCTCAACAGGTGGTGGAGCTTCCCTCGAATTCCTCGAAGGAAAAACACTCCCAGGCATTGCAATCTTGGCTACTAAATAAGTAACATTAAGCACAAAAAAAATCCTGCCTACGGGCAGGATTTTTTTTGTTTTAAGAACTATGCTGAATTTTATCACGGAAAAGTAAAAACAAGCGGAGCCGGGGTTGCGGCAAAATGTCGCTTTGAAGAGCGAAGCGTCCCGAAGGGCTTCAACCGCGACATTTTTTGACGCGTTCACGGCGGGAGCTTGTTTTTGCTTATGCGTTAAAATTATTTGCTTGCAAATTTGCAGATTGCAGCAAATTTATCAACCTTGAGAGAGGCTCCGCCGACAAGGCCTCCGTCGATATCCGGCTGTGCAAGAAGTTCCTCTGCGTTCGTGTCGTTCATTGATCCCCCGTACTGAATCGTGATTTCATCGGCTGCTTTCTGGCTGTAGAGCTTTGCGATGTAGTTTCGGCAGAATTTATGGATTGCCTGTGCGTCACCAGGTGTTGCCGTTTTGCCTGTTCCGATGGCCCAGACCGGCTCGTAAGCGATCGTGACCTTTTTGAGTTGCTCTTCGCTCACTCCGGCAAGCCCTGCTGAAAGCTGGAAGGCACAGACATTCTCCGCTTCTCCTGCCTCTCGTTCGCTTAAGAGCTCGCCAATACAAAGAACGACCTCAAGGCCGTCGTTCAATGCCCTGCGGACTTTTTTGTTGACCAGCTCGTCGCTTTCTCCGATTTCATGGCGGCGCTCGCTGTGACCAAGGATTACGGCCGAAACGCCCATATCCTTGAGCATTGCAGTTGAGATTTCTCCTGTATGGGCTCCGTTAGTGTTTGCGGCGACATTCTGTGCCCCGAGCAGAACATTGCTTCCTTTTACGACCTGACTGACAGCATCGAGATATACAAAAGGAACACCAATCATGTATTTTCCATTGAGGCCCCTGAGCTTTTCGACCAGACTCTTAGCAAGCTCGACAGCTCCCGCCTTATCCAAATTCATTTTCCAGTTTCCAGCAACATACTTAGTACGCATTGATTTCTCCTTTCTTAACGATTGTGCATACATTGTATTTTAAATCTAAACGCAAGATATGTCAAAAAAATTGAAAAAATTGCGGAAATTTAGGAAAATTGCCCATAAGCAATAAGTGATTCTTCCCTATACTATTATTGACTACAATCATTTAATCCTATAAAATATCTTCTACTTATTTCTTAATGTATTCATTGTTTGGAGAAAAAAATGGATTCTATCATTAAAGGCGTGCTTTTAGTTGCATTCGTAATTATTTGTGTTCTTTTGGTCTTGCTCGTTCTCGTTCAGGATCAGGACAACAGCGGAATGGGTGGTTTGCTCGGCGGCGGAAACTCTGCTGCTTTCGGCTCTCATTCAGCTTCTGTTCTTACAAAGGCAACCGTTGTATTCGTAGTTTTGTTCTTTGTCGTCACTTTCGCAATCGCAAAGATTCTTCCTGTTAAATCTGACTCTACCGATGCTGATATGCTTTCTGCCGCAGAGGCCGCAGGAAAAGTCGAGGCTGCAACAGAGTCTGCTCTCCCACAGGCTTCAGAAAGCAAATGGTGGGATGATTCTGCAAAAGAAGGCGAGGCAAAAGCCGAAACTGAAGTAAAAGAATCAGCAGCAGCTGCAGAATCAGCTTCTAAACAGTAATTTCCTTAAAACGGAGCGCATAGTGATTTTAAGCGAGACCTTTCCAAAAGACACAATAGTTTTGAATCTTTCAAGCACAGAGAAAGATGAACTTTTTGAGGAGCTCGTTGAAACAATTCATTCTGCACATCCTGTTTTCAATAAAGAAGAGGCATTGAACTGCCTCAATGAGCGTGAGGCTAAGATGACCACCGGAATCATGCATTCTGTGGCTATCCCTCACGCTCTTATTCCTTCTATGAAAGGGTCTGTCGGTGCAATCGGAATCAGTCATGAAGGGATCGATTATGACTCCCTTGACAAGGCTCCTGTTCATGTCGTTTTCATGATTATCGGTAACGAAAGCGATCCTGGTCATCACATTCAGGTGTTAAAGCACCTTGCAACTGTCCTTCAAAGCCCGGATTTCGTCAAAAATATCCTCTCCTTAAAATCGTCTGCAGAAATTTACAATTTTATTTGCACTTCCGAAGAATCTTTGATAAACTAGAGCATATCCGAAAGACGAGACCGTGATCAGGTCGGTTCGGGTATCTGGTATCGAGGTGAATCATGGCAGAAAAGGAAGTTAATACAATTGCGCATCTTCTGGAGGTAGAGCTTCGTGCCAATGAGCTTACTTCACAGGCTCAGGCTGACGCAGACAAGAAAATCGCAGCCGCCAAGGCTCAGGCAGATTCAGAATTCAAATCACAGTACGAAAAACTTGTCTCTGAGTGCGAAAAATCTTATCTCGAAAAATCAGCTGCCCTCGAAAAGCATAATTCCCAGGAGATAGCTTCTTATAAATCAAAAATCAATGCTTCTTCTTTGGATAAGCCGTCCTTTAACTCATTCCTTGATTCAATTCTTTTTGCTTAGCGGGGGCTGGAATGGGAAGTCTGGACAGGTCTGCCGCTTCAAGTTTTGTCTACGCAAAAACGAGCGGTCTTCTTGCAAAATCATTTATCGGCGACAATGCAGGGCGCCTCTTCTCGGTGCAGTCTCTCAGGGAACTTTACACCCTTCTTTTCAATGAGGAGGTTCCCGGCGTTCCAGAAGTCATGCTCTCAAAAGAAATCGAGACAAAAGCTGCCCGAAAATTCATCTCCCAGTACAAGGAGCTTCTTTCTGAATTCGCGAATCCTTCTCCAATTTTAAGCGAGATTCTTTCTTTTTATGAATACGAAAATTCCGGTCTTTCAGACAGCAAAAGTGATCGTGAGCAGATTATGGCCTTGTGGAAGGCAATCTCATCACTAAAAGGCAGCGATCGCGAGAATCTTCTTGATCTTTATAAAATGGAAATTTCCTTCAAGAACATTCTTTGGGTTCTTCGCCTCAAAGTCTATTATAAATTCACTTCCGAAGAAATTCTTGAGCATCTTGTGTATTCAGACGAGCAGTCTAAGAAGTCGGCCATGTCACGAAAAAACGATATCCTTGCCCGGGAAGCTCTTGCAATCCTTGATAAGGATATTTCCTCTTACGATGACTGGAAGAAATGGAAGTACGCCCAGTTTTTGAATCCTCACGAGGAGGGCGTAATCTGGGAAATCGACCCGACATGGATAGAGAGGTCCTTTAAGAATTATCTTGCCAAAGCATACAAACGATTTTTCCATAAAGACCCCATGAGCATTACGAGCCTTGTCTCCTGGTTCAGAATCAAGCAATATGAGCTTGACTGCATTCGCTCCGTTACGGAAGGCCTCCGTCTCGGAGTTGAGAGCGACAAGGTTATGGAAGTGGCTGGGGTGTCACAAGGGGGAGTAAATGGCTAGAACAACACCAATGAATCTTGTTGAGCTGATGGTTATGAAGAATGACATCCGCTCTGTGCTTGAATTCCTCGGAAAAAAGGGTAATTTTCAGTTCCAGAACCATAAAAGTGACTCATCGAAAGTTTCTGATGCTTCAAGGTCGGGAGAGGCTTCTAATCCTGAACGGGATTTGTTCGTCAAACTGCAGGAAGCCCGTGCCCTTTTGAATATAGAGGACATTGACTCTGAGATTGTTGCTCAGGCCACAGGCTCTGACGAAAAGGCTGTCGCTCTTGCCGAAAAATTCCTTTCTGATGTCGAGGAACTTAAAAAACGACAGCTTGCTGCTTCTGAAGAGCTCAAAAGGGTTCAGGAGTCCAAGGAAGAGGCCGAGTCTTTCAAAAATCTCAAGGTTCCTTTCTCGGAGCTTGACCATCTTTCTTTCTTGTCTCTTAAAATCGGTAAGATTGACCCGGCGGTTTTTGATGAGCTTAGTATTTCTGTCGGAAACCGTGCGATTGTAGTTCCTTTGGGGGATGACAAATCAAAAATCATGGCGGCCAGCTCAAAAAAAGCACGCTTTTCCCTCGACACGGAGCTTAAAAAATACGGATTCGTTCCTTTTGAGATTCCTGCTGATTTTAAGGGGGTGCCTGACGATGTCCTTGAAGGGCTTGAGGCAAAACTTTGTGAATGCAAAAAAGCTGTTGAATATATTGAAGAAGAAAAACGAAACATGGCGAAGACCCACGAGGATTTGCTTCGTTCTCTGCTTGCTTCTTTCGCAATTTCTGCTCAGATTGTCGATGTTCAGAATAATCTTGAGTCAACGAGCCTTGTCTATCGAATCACCGGCTGGATTCCTTCAGAAAACTGTCACTCGATGATGAAGGACATGGATAAGCTCACGGAAGGACGGATTGCAATCCGTGTTTACAATCCTTTTGAGGTTCCTTCTGTCATCAACGGCAGTGAGCAGGTTCCGGTCCGCTTAAAGCATGGAAAGCTTGTCGGAGCCTTCGAGCGAATGATTTTCAGCTACGGCTCTCCTGTCTATGGTGCTATTGACCCCACTCCTTTTGTGGCTATTTTCTTTACCCTGCTTTTCGGAATCATGTTCGGGGATGCGGGGCAGGGCTTTATCTTCCTCCTGATGGGTATTCTTATGAACTTTAAGGTCATCAAGGTCGGTGGCTGGAACAAATTCGCTCCGATTTTTATGGCAATAGGATGCTCCAGCATGATTATGGGCTTGCTCACTGGTGAATTCTTCGGCAATGAGGAAATTCTGAAGCCTGTATCACTCGCAATCACAGGTCTCTTCGGCCAGCCTCATGCACCTATCCTTCATCTCATGCCGGACGGAAGCGAGCACTCAATCAGGACAATGTTCATGTTCTTCGGCGTTACTGTGGGAGTCGGCTTCATTATCAACTCTGTGGGCCTTGTGCTCAATATAGTGAACAACCTTCTCATGCACAGAATTCCAAAGGCTCTGTTTGGAAAGAATGGTCTTTCAGGCGCTGTTTTCTTTTGGTATGTGGTGGTAATGGTAATAAGGATTGTGGTCCAGGGCCATTCAATCGATATTGCCGACGGAATCATAATCGGAACAATGCTTTTCCTTACGATGTTCAGTGAACCGATTCATCGCCTTATGGAGCACGAGAGACCGGTTTTGGAGAACGGTCTTTTTGCAGCGATGATTGAGGCCGTGGTCGAGCTTCTGGAGACTCTTATCAGCTACATGTCCAACTCAATCAGCTTTATCCGTGTCGGGGCTTTCGGCCTTGCGCATGCGGTTTTGGGATTCATCATTCTTACGCTTTCCGAGATGGCAGGACCGGCCTATCTTGGGGTAATGCTTGTCGGAAATGCGATCGTGGTGGTTCTTGAGGGAATGATTGTTGCGATTCAGGTTATCCGATTGCAGTACTATGAGTTCTTCTCTAAATTCTTCAATGAAACGGGTCGGGAATTCAAGCCCTTCTCGTTTGATTATAAATAAAATACTGTCATTTCGACAAATGACATATAGTGAGGTTTTGTTATGAACAAGAAATTTTTGATGATCGCGGCTCTTCTTACAGGATTCGCTCTTTTCGGTGCTGTCGCTCAGGATGCTTCTGCTCAGGATGCTACCCAGACGACACAGGCTTCTCAGACAGAGGCAGCGGCAGCTCAGCCGGCAAAAGATTCGTCTGCAATCAAGTACATTGCTGCAGGTCTTGCAGTTGGCCTGGCTTGTATCGCTGGTGGTATGGCTGTAGGCAAAATCGGTGCCGCTGCAATGGGCGCTATGAGTGAGAATGCCGAGCTTTCTGGTAAGGCTCTTCCTTTTGTAGGTCTTGCAGAAGGTATCTGTCTCTGGGGCTTCCTCGTAGCATTGCTGATTATCATCTTGTAAGGAATTGCTTGTATACTTGCGATTCAGATTAAACTATGGAATATTTTGTCATCGCAGAAAGGGAAATTATTCTCGGCTTCAAGCTGGTTGGTGTTGATGGTAGCATCGCACTCAACCGGGCTGAGGCATTGACTGCATTCCGTCGTGTCACTGGAAGTGGCGGAGTGGAGAGCGTTCCTGTCGGTGAACGACCAAAAATTTTGATTCTGACTGAAGATGTTTCTGCCATGATTGAGGATGAAGTCCTGGCATGGCAGAAGGGCAGTCAGTATCCGCTTATTGTTGAGATTCCTGGCATTCACGGCCATCTGGAGGGTAAAAAATCCCTTACTGATGCGATTCGTGAAGCCGTTGGAATTTCTGTTTAGGAACTTTTATGGAAGAACTCAGGTCTACTGAAATACTTGATAAAGAAATTGAGGCTGACGCACGCAAGAAGGCCGAGAAAATTTTGGCAAGGGCAGAAGAAGAGGCAAAATCAATCCTTTCTGATGTCAATTGCCGGGTTAATGAGGCAAAAAGCCAGAAAGAATCTTATTATGATGCAAAACTCTCGCAGTTTGAGAAGAGCGTCGAACAGGCTTTGCCGCTTGAAAAAGGTCGTTTTCTTGTTTCGTTTTACAGCGATTCGGTCTCACAGGCTTTCAATGAATATCTTGAAAATCTCGGGGAAGAAAAACGACTTTCTCTTATCGAAAAACGACTCAGTAATTTGCCTGAAAACTGTTTTCAGAAAAAAATAAATGCCGCTGTGTTTGGTTTTAACCTTACCTCAGCAAAAAAAATACTCCAAAAGAGCTTGAAAAATCTGGGAAAAATCGAGGAAATCTCTTTCGAACGGTCTGGTGAGGAAGCGGCTTTGGGAAACGCTTTCCATGAGGGCGTGATTCTCACATCAGAGGATGGATTTATCAAAGTCCGTGCCACGATTGATCAGATTGTCCGTGAAATCAGGGACAAGTACAGCATGGAACTTGCAGAAAAATTGTTCGGCGGGAGGTTGCCTGAATGAGCGTTATAAAAGGAAAAATCACACGAATCTCCGGCCCGATTGTTTATGCTGAGGGGCTTGAAGGTTGCGGTCTTTATGATGTGGTTGATGTCGGAAACAAGAAAATCATTGGTGAGATTATCCGGCAGAACGAAGGAAAGGCCACTATTCAGGTTTATGAAGACGACACAGGTATGAAGGTCGGCGAGAAAGTCGTTTGTAACGGCCGGCCTCTTTCTTTGCGGCTGGGGCCTGGCCTGGTCGGAACGATTTATGACGGAATTCAGCGGCCTCTCAAAAATATGTTTGAGCATTCTGGGGCTTTCCTTGTTCCAGGTGAGAGAACTGAGCCAATCGACACTGAAAAAAAATGGAAGATGACCGTAGCCGGGGGCGTTGTCGAAGGAATGGCAATTTCGGCCGGAATGGTCCTGGGTTATGTTCAGGAGACTGAATCAATCCGCCATAAAATCATGGTTCCGCCGACTGTCAAAGGCAAAACTCTCAAATCTTTCAAGGGAGAGGGCGAATACACAGTCGATGAGGTAATCGGTACTACAGATTTGGATGAGGAAATCAAGCTTTCTCACTACTGGCCCCTCCGAAATCCCCGCCCTTATGCTAAGAAACTTGAGGTCAGCCAGCCTTTGATAACAGGCCAGAGGGTAATCGATGTCTTTTTCCCGCTCAGTAAGGGCGGAACGGCAGCTATTCCTGGCGGTTTCGGAACAGGAAAGACAATGACTCAGCATGCCATTGCAAAATGGTGCGACGCTGACTTAATCGTATATATTGGTTGCGGTGAGCGGGGTAACGAAATGACCGATGTTCTCACAGAATTCCCCACATTGATTGACCCGCGAACAGGCCGCTCGCTCATGGAACGAACGATTTTGATTGCGAACACTTCAAACATGCCGGTCGCTGCCCGAGAAGTCTCCCTTTATTCAGGAATCACGCTGGCAGAATATTACCGTGATATGGGAATGCATGTGGCAATCATGGCGGACTCAACATCCCGCTGGGCTGAGGCTTTGCGTGAGCTTTCCGGCCGAATGGAAGAAATGCCTGCAGAAGAAGGTTTCCCGGCTTATTTGCCGACCCGACTGGCTGAATTCTACGAGAGGGCTGGACGAGTCAATGCTTTGTGCGGGAAAGAGGGAAGCGTTTCCGTAATCGGAGCCGTTTCTCCTCCGGGCGGTGACTTCTCTGAACCTGTAACCCAGCACACAAAACGCTTTATCCGCTGTTTCTGGGCACTTGACCGGGAGCTTGCAAACGCCCGACACTATCCGGCTATCGGCTGGATTGAAAGCTACTCTGAATATGCTGAGGAAATCCGTGAATGGTGGGACAAGCTCGACCCGGCCTGGGCTGAGGTTCGTCTTTCTGCCCTGGAGCTTTTGAAGGACGAGCAGAGACTGCAGCAGATTGTCCGCCTGATTGGACCTGACGCCCTGCCGGACGAAAAACGGATTGTCCTTACAGTGGCCGATATGATTAAAAACGGCTTTTTGCAGCAGAGTGCCTTCGATGCGGTTGATGTTTATTCTGTTCCAGAAAAACAGATTGCAATCCTCATGCTGATGATGACTTACTATAAGCGTGCGCTCGCCGTAATCAAGGCAGGTGCTCCGCTTCCGACGGTGACATCCCTTCCAATCAAAGATGAAATCGTCCGCCTGAAGTCATCGGTGCCTAACGACAAGCTGGAGATGATTAAGGAAGTCGAAGGCCGCCTTGACGAACAGATGGGTAACCTGGAACGGCAGTATATAGGGAGCGACGGCTTTAGCCGGCAAAACTTGCGAGGCAAGTTTTGAGCGAGTCTCGGAAAAATCTATGATTTTCCCGTTGCTTAAATGAGATTGTCTCGGGGAAGGCTGTGCCTGACCCGCGGTAAACCACAGATGTCACAGATTACACAGATTACACAGATTGAGTTATAGAATCTGTGTAATCTGTGGTTTAAAACTGGGGATTTTAAGGGGCTTGCCCCTTAGGAGAAGGGGTAGCGGACAGACCAACAAAGCGGAGAGAATCGACACTGCTTGCAGGGGCGATTCGTGGAGCGACTTGGGATGGTAGCGAGGGGGAGACTTCCCCTTTTGGAGAATATATGAAGGGAATCGAGTATAAAGGCGTAAGTTCCGTTGACGGACCGATTATTGTCGTAAAACGCAGCGAGAACATTTTTTACAACGAAATTGTCTCTGTCCGTGACCGAAACGGCGAAAAAAAGACAGGCCGGGTCATAGATTTGAGCGAGGACATTGCAATCGTTCAGGTTTTTGGTTCTACTACGGGGCTTGACCTTAACGAGACCAGCGTTGAATTCCTTGAAGAGCCCATGGAATTGCGTGTAGGAGAGGGGCTTTTGGGCCGAATCTTCAACGGTTTGGGCGAGCCTATTGACGGCCTTCCGCCCATTGTTTCAAGCAAAAAAGTCGATGTGAACGGAATGCCGATAAACCCATTTGCCCGGGTTTATCCCCGTGACTTCATTCAGACAGGAATTTCTTCGATTGATGGAATGAACACGCTGATTCGTGGCCAGAAGCTCCCGATTTTCTCCGGGAACGGTCTTCCCCATAACCGCCTTGCGGCTCAGATTATCCGTCAGGCAAAAATCCGAAACAGCGACGAGAACTTCGTAATGGTTTTTGCGGGCATGGGTATCAAATACGACCAGGCTCAGTTCTTCATTCATTCTTTTGAGGAATCAGGCGTACTTTCAAAGGTCGTAATGTTCCAGTCGCTGGCGGACGCTCCTTCAATCGAGCGAATCATCACTCCCCGCTGTGCCTTGACCGCCGCTGAATATCTTGCCTACGAAAAAAATATGCATGTCCTTGTAGTTATGACTGATATGACAAACTACTGCGAGGCTCTGCGGGAAATTTCTACGACCCGTGGCGAGGTTCCGGGGCGAAAGGGATATCCTGGCTACCTGTATTCAGACCTTGCCGAGCTTTACGAGCGGGCAGGTAAAATCAAGGGAAGCACGGGTTCCATCACTCAGATTCCAATCCTCACTATGCCCAACGATGACATCTCTCATCCGATTCCTGACCTTACGGGCTACATCACCGAGGGCCAGATTGTTCTTGATAGGGAGCTGAGTCAGAAAGGCGTTTATCCGCCGGTTTCAGGCTTGCCGTCACTTTCCCGCCTTATGAAGGACGGTATCGGAGAAGGCATGACGAGGGAAGACCATTCTGCCGTTTCGAGCCAGCTTTTTGCGGCCTACTCAAAGGTAAAGTCAATCCGAAATCTTGCTGCAATCATCGGCGAGGAAGAATTGGGCGAAGTTGACCGCATGTACCTAAAATTCGGCGAGGCTCTGGAGACTCAGTTCTTCACGCAGGGAGAGCACGAGAACCGCTCAATCGAGGAAACACTGGACCTTGGCTGGAAACTTTTGACAATCCTTCCAAAGAACGAGCTTTACCGAATCAAACCGGAGCTTATAGAGAAGTATTATCCGAAAGACGAGGAGTAAAACAAAACCACAGATGTCACAGATGGCACAGATTATTTATTTCTTCAATTAGAAATTGTAGAAATAAATACGAAAGATTTTCGTAATTGATAACTCCTAATCTGTGAAATCTGTGTAATCGGTGGTTAATTTTTTGTGAGTTAATTATGAAATTAAACATTGCACCTACTAAATCTAATCTTCTCGCTATAAAGGAACAGCTTTCTGTGGCTGTGGACGGCTATGACCTCCTGGAGCAGAAGCGTGAGATTCTTGTCATGGAGCTTATGCGGATTGTCGAGAAAGTCAAGCTGCTGGAGCGTGAGCTTGACAAGGCTGTATCCAGGGCTTATCCGGCGCTTAAAAACATGCTTATGACCGTGGGCGGCGACCAGACGGAGCGAATTTCTAAGTCAATTCACTATGACTATAACATAAAGGAAAAGAGCGTTGTTGCGGGCGGAATGTCTTTTAAGTCGGTTGAAGTTACTCTTCCCAAACAGCAGCTTTTCTATTCTTTTATGGGCACCTATGCCGATTCCGATAAAGTAATGGTCGAGTTCTTTAAGCTTCTTTCCCTTTTGACAGATATGGCTTCAATCCGCACGATTGCCTGGCGCCTGGCCAGTGAGGTAAAGAAGACCCAGAGGCGTGTAAATGCCCTTGACAAGATGATTATCCCTCAGGACAGGGAAACAAAGACTTACATAGAGAGCGTCCTTGAGGAAAGGGAACGGGAAAATACCTTCGTCCTTAAGAGCCTTAAGAACAGGAAGGGAAGCGCAAAATGATAAAGCCTCTGATTCAGAAAATTGTGGTTGCGGTTAACGGTTCTGAGCGGTCGATTCATGCGGCGATGTACGGAATTCTGCTGGCAAAACAGTACAAATGCGAGATTAAGGCCGTTTACATCGTTGATACGAATACGCTGCGATACCTGACGATGAACCGTGTCTTTATTGAGGACGAAAGCCAGAAATATGAGCAGAGACTTGTCGATGACGGAAAGCGCTATCTTTCTTATATCGAGCGAATTGCGAAAGAAAAAGGCGTCAAAGTTGAGACCGAGCTGAAAAAAGGGGCTATCTGGTCGGAAGTCATAAAAACGGCTGAGGATTTTGCGGCAGATCTGATTCTCCTTGGAGGAAAGGAAAGGGCAGTAAACTCGTCTCAGACCTCGATTCAGCATGACAAAATCTCCCTGACGAATGCGGAGATTATCGGAAGCGCGACCTGCAATGTTCTTGTAGTTCACAAGCCAGATATCGAAAAACTTTTTAAAATCGCATGATTTTTTTCTTTTTTTTAGTCTGTCGCTTGACAGATTAATTTTTTGCCTTATAATGTAACTAGTTTTATGAAAGCAGTTTCACGACAAAGCACAATTTATGATGTCGCTAAGATGGCGGGGGTGAGTTCCGCCACAGTCTCTCGTTTTTTAAATGCACCTGACCGTGTGGCTCAGGAAAAAAAGGAGAAGATTCAGTCGGCAATCAGGGAATTGAATTTTGTCCCCAAGGCGGATGCGGTTGCAAAGGCGAGAAGCTCCTACAAGAAAATCGGGGTTGTCGCTCCTTTCTTTACTCAGCCGTCTTTTATGGAGCGGCTCCGGGGTGTTGCCTCGGTTTTGAGCTCAGAGCATTATGAGCTTGTGGTCTATTCGATTGATACTGAGGAAGATCTGGTGAATTATGTGCAGATGCTCGTGAATACTCAGCGGGTGGACGGACTTATATTTCTTTGTGTAAAGCTTGAGGAGAATGTGCTTGAACTGCTCAGGGGGGCGAGCTTCCCTGTATGCTTTGTAGAGAATGAATATGAGGATTTTGACTGTGTTGTCGTCCAGAACCTGCTGGGCGGGCAAAAGGCAGCCCAGTTCTTGTGTGATAAAGGCTGTAAAAAACCTGCTTTTATCGGTGAGAAGTCAACGCTTGTGTACACGGTGGGGGCGACTGAAGAGCGGCTTCGTGGCTTCAAGTTTTATTGTGCGAACAAGGGAATTTTGATTCCTGATAATCATATCTGGCTCGGGGAATTCTCGGAGGGGACACTTGATGAGGGAATCACGAAGTTTTTGGAGCAGGATGATTTGCCGGACGGAATTTTCTGTTCGAGTGATGTGATTGCGGCCAGGCTGATTCGGCTTGCGATTGTCAAAGGAATCTCAATCCCGCATCAGATCAGGATAATCGGCTTTGATAACATCGATATGGCCGAGTACATAGGTCTGACTTCCGTGAACCAGAATCTTGGTGACTCAGGGAAGATGGCGGCTCGTCTTGTCCTGGAGCGAATAAAGGACAGAAACCGGGGATGTGTGGTGATGAAAGTGCCAATCTCCGTAATTGAAAGGGAAACAACCGGCAGATAACCGGGTTTATATAAGGGGGCTATATGAAAAGAATTTCAAAGATTGGAACAGTGGCTAAGTTTTCCGCCGCTTTCGCCGTGCTTGCACTTTTGTCTCTCACTGGCTGCAATGAGAAAAAACAAGCTGCAAAGACTGATGACGGAAGTATCCGTGTTGAAGGTGCATTCCGTGGAGAGGAAGAGGCACGCTTCCAGGAAATCGTAAAGATTTTCAATGAGCAGAATCCTCAGTTCCATGTTGTTTATGAAGGAAGCCCTGACTTTGAGGTTCAGATTCAGGTTGAGACTCAGGCAAACACTCCTCCAGACATCGCCGCAATTCCTCAGCCCGGCACGATGAAACGATTTGCGGACGCAGGCTATCTCGTTCCGCTTGATTCAGAGGTAGTTTCTGCAATCGATGCGAACTATGCTCCTGTCTGGAAGGAACTTGGCTCTCATAAGGGACAGGTTTATGGTATTTTCCACCGTGTAAACGCAAAGAGCTTCGTATGGTACAACAAAAAGGAATGGGCAAAACGGGGATACACGGTTCCTTTGACATGGGAAGATCTCAGGACGCTTGAAAACAAGATGGTCGCAGATGGCCTTAGTCCATGGTCTGTAGGTTTTGAATCAGCTGCTGCAACCGGATGGCCTGGAACGGACTGGCTTGAGGATATGGTTCTCCGAACTGCCGGACCTGATGTATACGACAAATGGGTAAATCACGAGATTAAATTCAACGACCCTGCAATTTTGAACGCCCTCAACTACTGCGGCGAAATCTTCCTGAACAACAAATATGTTTACGGAGGTTCTGCAAATATCGTTTCCCTTAACTACGGAGACAGCATCAAGCCTTTGTTCGAGAATCCTCCTAAAGCCATGATGAACCGCCAGGGAAACTTTATCACGGGCTTCATGCAGCAGGAAATCCAGAACAATCTCGAGGAAAATGTAGGCGTATTTGCTCTCCCGGCAGTCGATGAAAAATGGGGAACCCCGGTTTTGGGTGGCGGAGACCAGTTCGTCGCTTTCACTGACAAGCCTGGCGTAAAAGAATTCATGAAATTCCTCACAACATGGGAGGCCTGCGCACCATGGGCAAGAATCGGCGGAGCTTTGTTCCCTCATAAAAATCAGAATTTCGATGATTACGGAAACAGCCTTGAGCGACAGATCGCAAAGATTCTCGTAAATGCGACAGTATTCCGCTTTGACGCTTCTGACCTCATGCCGACAGAAGTTGGTTCCGGCTCATTCTGGACAGGAATGGTCAATTATGTAGTGGGAGCCGAGGACGCAAAAACTTGTCTCAAAGTAATCGACGAGACCTGGCCTCAGTAATGTGAATGCCGATTTCAAGAATAATCGGCTAAAACAAAAAACGGTCTCCCGTCGGGAACGCGCCATCAAACATCGCAGTGAGCAAAGCTCAGACGAGTTTGTGTCGCAACCCCGACTCCGACCGTTTTTTGCTCAACGGAAAATGTTGAAATCGGCTTTTGTCCATTTTTCCATAGAAAACATAGGAGAAAACTATGGCTGAAACACGAACGCTTAGGAACTTTGCTTCGCCGGCGGACATTATCAAGACTGTGCTTGTTTTGATTGGTACTGTCGTTGTGGCGGCTAGCGGGTTTAATCTTCTGAAAGCTAATACTCTTTCTCAGGTGCCTACGACTCTGCTTGCCATTGTCTGGGGCGTTTCTTTCGTTGTGCTGATTTTTTACTCTCTCAACCTTCTTGCACAGATTTTCCCGACAAAAATCTACAATAAAATCGTCCCTTATATTTTTATCGGACCGGCAGTGCTCATTATGGGCTGGTATCTTTTCCTTCCGACCTTGCGCTCTCTTATGCTGAGCTTCATGGATAAAAGCTCAACTAAATTCGTCTGGTTTGCCAATTACAAGTACCTTTTCACTGACCGTTCCATGCTGGTCTCAATCCGAAACACTCTGATTTGGCTTGTTCTCGGCACAGGCTTCAGCGTTCTTATCGGACTCCTTGTCGCAATCCTGGCGGAGAGAAGCTACATTGAAAAAGGCGCGAAAACCTTTGTCTTCCTCCCCATGTCAATTTCACTTGTAGGGGCTGGCGTAATCTTCAAATTCATGTATTCGGCAAAATTCGGCGGGGCAGAGCAGATTGGCCTCTTGAATTCAATTGTCACCTCCTTGGGTTTTGCTCCTCAAAACTGGCTGGGAAAGGCTCCATGGAACAATCTCTTTTTGATTGCGATTTTTGTCTGGCTTCAGACAGGCTTTGCCATGGTCGTCCTTTCTGCGGCATTGAAGGCAGTTCCCGAAGAAATGCTTGAGGCTGCCAGAATCGACGGAGCCGGCGAATTCACGACCCTGGTAAAAATCGTCATTCCCAATATAAGGGCTTCTATTATCAGCGTTTCCACCACGATTCTTCTCGCGGCCTTGAAGTGCTTCGACATCGTTTACTCAATGACAAACGGAATGTTCGGTACGGAAGTTCTGGCCAGCCAGCAGTACAAGCAGATGTTCACATTCCAGAATTACGGGCGAGGCTCGGCAATCGCAATCCTGATTTTGATCGGCGTAAGCCCTGTAATTTACTATAACTTGAAAGAGTTCCACAATAAGGAGGCTTTTAAATGAAATCACAGGAAAAAATAAAAAAAGGCCCTTGGGCACTTCTGATTACACTGATTCTCATTCTTTTTTGCATTTTGTGGACCCTTCCTACTGTGGGAATCCTGGTCACTTCATTCCGCACAGCTGATGCCGCTTCTTCGACGGGCTGGTGGCGTGCTTTTTCTGACTTGAAAAGCTTTACCCTGGACAATTACAACCAGGTTCTTTTCGGCCAGAGATTCAGCGTTGGTAATGCTTCTGGTACGGCAACTGTCCGCGGGGCGACTATGCTCAGCGCTTTCCTCTCTTCAATCACAGTCACCCTTCCTTCGGTCATCATTCCGATTCTGATTGCGGCGGCTGCGGCTTATGGTTTTGCCTGGCTCAGCTTTAAGGGGCGGAACATCATGTTTGCGACGATTATCGCTCTCCTTGTCGTTCCCCTGCAGATTTCCCTGATTCCGATTCTCCGTGACTACAACAAGATTGGCCTTAACGGAACTTATCTTGGAATCTGGCTTGCCCACACAGGCTTTGGTCTGCCTCTTGCCACCTATATGATGTACAACTACATCTCTGGTCTGCCTCGCTCTATTCTTGAATCGGCCTTCATCGACGGAGCCAGCCATTTTACGACTTTTGTCCGCCTGATTCTG
This sequence comes from uncultured Treponema sp., assembly GCA_946611835.1. Classification (GTDB taxonomy): domain Bacteria; phylum Spirochaetota; class Spirochaetia; order Treponematales; family Treponemataceae; genus Treponema_D. The sequence continues at coordinate 15,982 of CAMOEE010000011.1, forward strand.
CCGCTTTCGGCACCTGCAATCGCTTCATTCGCTATTTTCCAGTTCATCTGGGTCTGGAATGACATGCTGGTTTCCCTGGTCTTCCTTTCCGGGGCGGGGGCCAAGCTTCAGGTCGTAACGGTTCGTCTTTTGAATATGGCGGGAACCCGTGGAACTGACTGGCACCTGCTTACGGCGGGAGCCTTTGTCTCCATGATTTTGCCTCTTGCGGTCTTCCTGGGCTTACAGAAATTCTTCGTCCGTGGACTTTTGGCCGGTTCGGTCAAGGGGTAATTGGAGTTAGGAGTTAGGAATTAGGAGTTAGCAGGTAGCAGGTAGCAGTTAGTAGTTTGCAGTTGGGAGTTTTAATGGGGAAAGTCTTCCCCTCGCTCCAATACCACTCACTACGCCGGAGAAGTCCGAGCAAGCTCTGCCTTCTCCGCTCCGTTCGGGTATTTACGCTACCCCTTCGCCTAGGGGCAAAGCCCCTAAAACCCCGGGATTTTTTTTGACTGCCACATAGGAAAATTATGTATCAGAAACAACTTGAAAGAAATATGGCGGAATTGACCTCCCGTCTTTATGAGCTTTACGGTCATCGCTGGGATTTTTATCAGATTCTCTCCCGCCTTGAAGGAATTATGAAAAAGGCCGCAAGCCAGCGATTGAATACTTTTATGGAAGCCGCTGACAGGGAGGCTATCCGCGAGTTTTCGCAAGAAAACTCGTCAGAAAGAGCTGCCAATGAGTCTGTTCCTTGGTACCTCAGTGAAAAAACTGTGGGCATGATGCTTTATGTCGATTTGTTTGCCGGAAATTTGAGCGGTCTTATCGAAAAAATTCCTTATCTCAAAAGTTTAGGCGTGAATTATGTTCACCTGATGCCTCTTTTTGACTGCCCTAAAGGTGAGAATGACGGCGGCTATGCGATTTCATCTTACAGAAAGGTTCAGAGCCGACTGGGCACAATCGGGGACTTAAAGCTGGTTGCCGATGAATTTCACAAAAACGGAATCCGCCTTGTGCTGGATTTTGTCTTCAATCACACAAGCGATGAGCACGAATGGGCAAAAAAAGCCCGCAAAGGCGACCCTAAGTTCAAAGATTTCTATTACATCTACAAGGACAAGACCGAGGTTGACAGCTGGAATGCCACTTTGCGGGAGATTTTTCCGACTGTCCGCCGCGGCTCTTTCACTTATCTTCCTGAGAACGATGAGTGGGTCTGGACGACCTTCAATTCCTTTCAGTGGGATTTGAATTATTCCAATCCTGAAGTATTTCTCGCCATGGTCGAGGAAATGCTTTTTATCGCAAACCTTGGCGTGGATGTCCTCCGCCTTGATGCCCTTGCCTTTGTCTGGAAAGAGAAGGGCACTGTCTGCGAGAGTTTGCCCAAGGCTCACACCCTGATTCAGGCCTTTCAGTATGTCTCTTCTATTGCCTGCCCAAGCCTTCAGTTCAAGAGCGAGGCGATTGTCCATCCTGACGAGGTAATCAAGTATATCAATGGCTCTGAGTGCCATTTGAGCTACAATCCCCTGCAGATGGCGCTTTTCTGGTCAACTGTCGCTACCCGGGACACAAGGCTGCTCTCAACTTCGCTCAAAAATCGCTGGCATATCCCGGAAAATTGTGCATGGGTAAACTACATCCGCTGCCACGACGACATTGGCTGGACTTTCAGTGATGAAGATGCCGCCCGCCTTGGAATCAACGGCTTCAATCACCGCCAGTTTTTGAACCGCTTTTTTACCGGCCGTTTTGAAGGCTCCTTTGCCACAGGCGAGCCTTTCCAGCTCAATCCCACGACCGGTGACTGCCGGATCTGCGGAACAATGGCGAGTCTTGCGGGCCTGGAGCAGGCCGAAAATCGAAATGATGAGGAACTTCGCCGTATGGCAGTTTCCCGCATGAAGATGATGTACGCCGTTCAGATGGCTTTGCCGGGGCTTCCTCTTTTGTATGCCGGGGACGAAAAGGCTTTGCTCAACGATTACTCATACCGGGACGATAAGAGCAAAAAAGACGACTCCCGCTGGGTTCACAGAATCAAGATCGACTGGAGCAAAAAAAGCGAATACAAGTCACAGGAGATGGTGGCTGATTTCGTTAAGAAAGTGATTGCCCTTAGAAAAGAAGAGCCCATGCTGGGCGGAAGCGAAATCTTCTTCTACGACATTCAGGACAGTCATGTTTTTGCTTTCCGTCGTGGAACGATTCATGTCGTTGCGAATTTTTCAGACAGCCCGGCTGAGTTTATGATTGACGCATGGAGCGAAAACAGCAGGGACTTGCTTTCAGGTCGGAATTTCTGGAATCACCAGAAGCAGCTTCTTTCCCCTTACGAAGTCAGATGGTTGAAGGAGATAATTGAAAACTGAAAAATAAACCACAGATTACACAGATGTCACAGATTTTATATTTTGTAATAAGAAAGTCTTTCGTAATAACACGAACGATTTTTTTATGACAAAAAATTAATCTGTGTAATCTGTGACATCTGTGGTTAAAAACTTTGGGAGATTTTATGACTTTCACTACGAATAAATTTGGTGGCGGGGACACCGCTAGAAACGAAACTCTTTTCACTGTCGGAAACGGTAATCTTGGCTTTCGGGGCGATACTGAGGAAAAATCCGGGACTTTTCACAAGGGAACCTACATCAACGGATTTTACGACTCCGAGCCGATTCAGTATGGAGAGACGGCTTACGGTTATGCTAAGAATCATGAGACAATCTTAAATCTTCCAGACCCCAAGCGTATTGAAATGAAGGTTGATTCCCACCCCTTTGACCTTTTTGGCTCTGACGGAAGCAAAATCACTTCTTTTTCTCTGAAACTTGATGAAAAAAGGGGAATCATGACCCGCCTTACGGACTGGACTTGTGGAGAAAGCTCAGTCTCCCTTGAAAGCGAGCGCCTTGTCTCTTTTGCCCGTGAAGACTGCGCCTTAATCCGCTACACCGTGACCAACACTTCACAAAAGGATGAGAAAATTGCTCTGGCTTCTGCAATCGACACTGAGACCGGAAATATTCTCGCTGAGGAAGACCCCAGAATTGGAGCAAAATTCACTCATCAGCCGCTCATAATCGACGAGACTTTTACTTTTGACAATCTTTCTTTTACAGCCCATACCCAGAATTCAGGACTTCTTCTTGCGGGCTGTGCGATAAATCAGCTTGAAGTTGACGGAAAAGCTCTTAACTTTGGGAATGGAGGCTCAGTTTACATCAGGGAGCTTTCCATGCTGATTCCTTCCCGGGGGCTTGAATTCACCCTGCCCAAAGGAAAGTCTTTTACCCTCACAAAATTCATTACCTACTGCCATGCAAAAAGCGATGAGACGGATTTGAAAAGTCTTTACGAAAAAACTTGCAGGACCTGTAAAGAATTTGCCGAAGGCGGATTTGAAAAGGCTTCAAAAGAACAGGCAGATTTCCTTTCTGATTTCTGGAAAATTGCGGACATCAGCATTGAAGAAAATGAAAATCCTCCTGATTCAAAAGAAAAAAGCGGGGCTGAAAAATCATCCCTTGAAGAAGCCCTTCGCTTCAATCTTTTTCACCTTTTGCAGTCTGCAGGACGAAACGGAAGGGCCAGCATTGCGGCAAAGGGACTTACCAGCGAGGGCTATGAAGGTCACTTTTTCTGGGACAGCGAAAGTTATGTCTGCCCACTTTTCACTTACACAGCTCCAAATGTGGCAAAAAAACTTCTGGAGTACCGCTCTTCAATCCTCGATAAGGCAAAAGAGCGTGCTAAAGTTATGAGTCTCAAAGGTGCCCTTTACCCCTGGCGGACAATTTCAGGCGAGGAGACAAGCGCTTACTTTCCGGCCGGGACTGCCCAGTATCACATTAACGCTGACATAATTTTTGCATTAAACAGATTTTTAAACGCTCACGAAAATGATTTGGGCTTTGACAAAAAATCAGTTGAGGAAATGTGCGCCGAGACAGCCAGAATGTGGGCTTCTCTTGGAAGTTTTTCTGAAAACAAGGGCGGCTCATTCGTAATCAACGATGTCACAGGACCTGATGAATATACGGCAATCGTAAACAACAACACTTTCACAAATCTCATGGCCCGTGAGAATCTTGAAATCTCGGCAAAAAGGGCAGGGGAGAGTGCAAGCGAAGCTGAAAAAGCAGACTGGAAGAAGATTGCCCAAAAAATGTACATTCCTTTTGACAAGGAGAAAAGCATTTATCCTCAGGATGACAGCTTTATGGACAAGGCGGACTGGAATTTTGAAGGAACTCCCAGAGAAAACTACCCCCTCTTGCTTCATTATCATCCTCTGGTGATTTACCGCCACCGTGTTTTAAAGCAGCCTGATCTGGTTCTGGCTCAGTTCTTGCTTAGCAGGCGATTTACTCTTGCAGAAAAAATCCGGAATTTTGACTTTTACGAAAAATACACCACGGGCGATTCCTCTCTTTCTCACTGCATTATGAGCATTATGGCCGCCCAGACCGGAAACGAGGAAAAAGCCCTGGATTACTTCAACAAAACCGTCCGCATGGATATTGACGATGTGAACGGAAACAGCCGGGACGGAATCCATACTGCCTGCATGGCCGGAAGCTGGATGAGCCTGGTCTACGGCTTTGCGGGTTTTGAGGACTATGGCGGTGACTTTTCTTTTAATCCCCATCTTCCAAAAGGCTGGAAAAAACTTTCCTTTTCACTGGCGATTCGCGGCTCTATTCTTGATGTCACTCTCACTCAGAATGAGGCATTTTATTCTCTGCGGGAGGGAGGAGAGCTTGAGCTTTCTCATCGTAACGAAAAATTTGTTTTGAAATCCGGGGAGAAAAAATCATTTTCGCTCAAGAGAAAACTTGGTGCGGTTCTTTTTGACTTGGATGGAGTTGTCACGGACACGGCTCCTCTTCATTTTAAGGCTTGGAAAGTCATGGCAGATGAAGAAGGCCTACGCTTCGACGAGGAAATCAACAAAAAACTTCTTGGAATTTCCCGTGAGGCTTCGCTTGAAGTGATTCTAAAGGAAAACGGAGTTGAATGGACGGCTGAAAAAAAAGCTCTCTGGTGCAGTAAGAAAAACGAGATTTACAAAAAATCTCTCGAAACTCTTTCTGAAAAAGACATTCTTCCCGGAATCAAAAAACTTCTTGAAGATTTGAAAGCACAGGGAATCAAGGCCGCTCTTGCCTCAAGCAGCAAAAATGCCCCCGCAATTCTGGAGAGGCTGGGAATCAGCGGATATTTTTCTGCCATAGCCGATGCCGCCAAAGTACAGAAGGCAAAGCCTGAGCCGGACTTGTTCCTGGAAGCCGCCGAAAAATGCGGAGTCTGGTACGATGACTGCGTGGGAATAGAAGATGCAGAATCGGGCGTAATGGCAATCAAAAAGGCAGGCATGAAGTCAGTAGGAATCGAAAGCTCGGTCAAACTGCCAGACGCTGACTTGCGATTGCCTTCAACCGCCGAACTGACTTACGAGAAATTACTAGCCCTGTTTTAATAGGAGACTTTTATGAAAAAATATGATGTTCTTGCTCTTGGTGAGATTTTGATTGATTTTACTTTTGCCGGTACTAATGCCGACGGGAAAAAGGTCTACGAAGAAAACCCGGGCGGCGCTCCCGCTAACTGTGTGTCTGCCGTCTCCAAGCTTGGGGGGCGGGGAGCTTTTATCGGCATGACAGGGCGGGACAGCTTTGGTGAGGACCTTCGCCGTGTCCTTTCAGAAATCAATGTTGACACCAGCGGAATGCGCTATTGCGAAAGTCAGCACACGACCCTTGCTTTCGTGAGCCTCGACCCCAGCGGTGAGAGGCATTTTTCTTTCTGCAGAAATCCCGGGGCTGACACTCAGATTGCTCCAGAAAACCTGGACCAGGAAATGCTTAAAAATGCAAGAATCTTACACATAGGCTCACTCTCCCTCACTGATGAGCCAGCAAAATCTGCGACCCTTGCCGCAATTGACATCGTAAAAAAGGCAGGCGGACTCATTTCCTATGACCCGAATTACCGTGCAAACTTGTGGAAGGGCAGGCCGGACGCAATCGATTTAATGAAAAGCATTTTCCCTATGGCCGACACAGTGAAAGTGAGTGACGAAGAGCTTGCCCTTCTTTTCGGAGAAAAAACGACACCCGAAGAAGGCGGAAACATGCTTCTTGGTTTGGGACCAAGATTGGCGATGATAACTCTAGGCCCCAAAGGTGTTTTCTATTCTGCAAAATTGCCGGACGGAAGCCGAATCAATGGCACTGTGGGCTGTAAGAGCGTTAAGGTCGTTGATACCACGGGGGCAGGCGACAGCTTCACAGGCGGAATGCTCTATCGCCTCACAAGAAGGGAAAATCCGCTCGGTTTCACAAAGACTGAACTTGAGGAAGATTTGAACTTTGCGAATACTGTCGCTTCGATTTGTGTTACTAGAAGAGGCGCAATTCCGGCTCTTCCGACGCTTGAAGAGGTTGAGAAATTTTAGGGGTACGGGGGCGAAGCCCCTGTAGAGAGGGTAGCCGATTCTTTAGATGAGGCTCGCGGTTCAGGCATAGCCTTCACCGAGACTCGCCTAGAAAGTCGTCTCACGACTTTCTTCGCCTTCGGCGACCGGCTCCCTAGGGAGACTTCCCCCAACATGCTTTCCACTTTCCGTTTTCCACTTTTCTCTTAATTACTCTTCCCTTAAATCATGTCTTTAGCTAAAATGTTTCTATCTACAGAAAAGCTATTTTAAAAGGACACGATTATGATAGTTATGAAATTCGGTGGCAGCTCGGTTGCCAATGCGGAGCGAATCCGCCATGTTGCTTCTATTAT
>CAMOEE010000012.1 GCA_946611835.1 uncultured Treponema sp.
AGCCCCGCCCGGCACGGGCGTTGTCCGGCATCCGTGCCTCAGGCGGGAACCGCCTTTCCGAGGCCTTTTATCCCGCCGGGAGGACGGAGCGCCCCCGCAGGCCTGAGGCTTTGCCACGGGTGACGGACAATGGAGCGAAAAGCGGAAGGGCGCAAAGCCCGTTTTTCGTGACCTGCGCCCTTTTGAATTTATACTGATTCTTTTACCAGAAATGATGAGTGTCCATTCATACGGAGTTTTTCCTCGGTGGAGTCAAGTCTCTTTGCCGGAACTTTTTTGAGCACCACCCTTGTGACACTTTTAGTTCTCTGAAAATAGACATTTTCAAAGCCCTGCTTTATCAGTTTCTGCGCCAGACGGTTTGCGTTGTCATGGCTTGAAAACGAGCCAAGCTGAATATCCCAGTAAGGGCCCTTTTTCGAAAGCTCTGCAGTTTGATGTGAAACCGTGACTGCATTTTTTGCGGCAGGGGCAGGATTATCGCTTTTTGGATTGACGATTTCGATTTTTACCCTTGCCGTTCCGGTTTTTACCATGTCGAGTTTTATGGCAGCTGCCTTGGACAGGTCAAGCTCACGCCCTTTTACGAACGGCCCCCTGTCGTTCACCCGGACATCGACGCTCTTCTTGTTGCTGAGGTTCGTGACACGGAGGATTGTTCCGAAAGGGAGCGTCTTATGGGCGCAGGTGAGCGAATACATGTTGAATGTCTCGCCGCTTGCAGTTTTACGGCCGTGATATTTTTCGGCATAATAAGATGCTTCTGCGCTGTTCATGTAGACCGACGCAAAAGAAAACGAAGCGGCAAATAATAAAACTGATGCGATGATTTTAACTTTCATGCCTTTATTATCGGCCTGAGAATAAACTTAGTAAATTTTTTCGCCAAGCAGCCTGGCAGCCAGCTCCACAGCGAGGGCTGCGGTCTGATTTCTGACATCAAGGACAGGGTTTACCTCGACGATTTCTGCAGAACGAACCATTTTCGAGTCGTGCATTTCCTCCATGAGCAGAAGGGCCTCGCGGTTCGTCATGCCGGCAGGAAGCTGGTAGCCTGTTCCGGGGGCGTACATGGGGTCAAGGCAGTCCATGTCAAAACTTACATGAACGACATCCACCCTGCGCTTAAAGAAGACGATGATTTTCCGCACAACATCACAGAAGCCCATGCGGTCGATGTCGCTCATCGTATAGGCCGTAACGCCGGCTTCTTTCATTAGCTCCTTTTCCTGACTGTCAAGCGAGCGAAGCCCAACATAACAGACATTTTTGGGATCGATTTTTCTTCCGTCAAAATAGAGATTCGTGAGTTCGGGAAGCCCGTAGCCGCAGTTCGCGCTCATACACTCACCGTGGATGTTCCCGCTCGGGGAAGTCTGGTCTGTGTTGAAGTCACCATGGGCATCGACATAGAGGACTCCCATACGAAGTCCCTTTTTCTGATAGGCTGCGGAGAGCCCCGCCACCGTTCCCAGTGCAATAGAGTGGTCGCCTCCAAGGACCAGCGGAAATCCGCCTTCGTCAACGGCACGCTCGACCTCAGCCGCCAGCTGGGTGTTTGCCTGAACTATAGGCCTGAGATATTTTGCCTTTGGATTTCCGGGTTCCTCATATTCCTGAGGATTAATATGCATAGGAGAAAAATACCGGGCTGTTTTATGACCAAGAGACTCAAGTCGTTCTTTGATTCCTGCGAGACGAATTGCCGACGGCCCCATGTCTGAACCGTGGCGGCTTGCCCCGAAATCAAGGGGCATTTCAAGAATATGAATGTTCATCCAGACAATAGTATTGCTTATCTTTTATTTAATCAATTTGAAGAAAAGAAGAATATGCTTATGGAATACAGGTGGAAGAAAAAAATGTGCAAAAAAAGGATTTTAAGATTGAGGGAGCTTAAGTCGGGTATGGCGGATTCGAACCGTCGACCTCTACGTCCCGAACGTAGCGCGCTACCAGCTGCGCTAATACCCGAAAAAGAAAAAAGCCCGCTTTATAAGCGGGCACAATCGGGAGCGAAGGGGCTCGAACCCTCGATCTCCGGCGTGACAGGCCAGCGCGATAACCAGCTTCGCTACGCCCCCAGTTGACGTTAAGGAATATAACAAAAAAACGCAGATTATGTCAAGAGTGCATTGCCAAAAATCAGCAATTTTTCTGCGTTTTTTTTAGCCCCGTGGAGCTTTCGCAGGGTCAATCGGCTGCCCGTTCTGGAAAACCATGAGGGAAATCTGCGATTTTCCTGTGTAAGTGTCAATTCCGGCCCTTCCGATTTCCTTGCTGTAGTTTATGTAGTCGCCCTTCGAGACATCGATTGAACCAAGTCCTGTGTAAGCATAGATATGACCTGTCTTGCTCTGGATGAAGACGACATTTCCGAAACCACGGTATGAGCCTGAGAACATGACGGTTCCCGCACGGATTGCCTTGACTTCCTCGTCCTTCTTTGCCGCCAGGCTGACCCCGCCGACCTTGCCGTTTATGTAAACGATGTTTTCCGTTTTGACAGGCCATACAAGCGAAGAATCAGCTTTCTTGCTTGAGTAATTGTGGGGATCGTTCGCCTTGAGGTCAGGGACCTTTGTATCCGTTTTTGCAGTCGCAAGAACGCTTGTTTTCGTAAGTGAGCCTTTATCACCGGAAACTTTGATTTTCTGCCCCACTTTTAAAGCCGCCTCAGGTCCGACCCCGTTCAATTTCTGAAGGTCAGCGACCGTTATTCCATATTTCTTTGAAATTCCGTACCAGGTCTCCCCCTTCTGTACCGTGTATGTTCCGTCGGAGTTCAGCTGCGAGGAAGGCTTTGTTTCGGAACCTGCTTTTGTGACTGAGGATTGGACAGCCTCCGTTTTTTTTGCGGGAGCCGCTTCAGAAAGCTGAGTAGCCTGGCTTTGCCGGGCTGCCTTAGGATTTCCGTCAGGGATTTTGATTTTCTGCCCGACCTTGATTGAGCTGTCAGACAGCCCGTTTGCTTCTTTTACGGCATCGACAGACAGGCCGTAAGATTTACTGATTGAATACAAAGTCTCGCCTTTCTGAACTTCATGAATTGTGTCAGAAAAAAGCTGCGGAAGGGCAGAGAAAACAATAATAGAAAAAGCAAGTTTAAAAACCAAACATTTCATATCTTAGAAATTTTCGGCAAAAAAGGTAAAAATATTAAGGAATTTGGGATAGGTAGACGGTCACTTTGAGCGAAAAAACTTGCGGGGCAAGTTTTTAGTCGAGTCTCGGCGAAGGCTATGCCTGAGCCGTACCCCGCCCATCCCTATTAGTCTTCCATGATTGACCAGAAAAGCTGCATCGCATCAATTCCGTTGATTTTCGTCCCGGAAAGATAGCTCTTGAGGATGTTGTCACGACCGCCGGTGAGCTGCCTGCTCGTGATTCCGTATTTGATTGAGCTGTCCGCCTCAAGGAATGCACTCAGATGGTCGGCAAGACGCACGAGTTTTCCGTCAACAGGTGAATATACATCGGAATTGTAATTGTCACGAAGTTCCTCATAAGAGACTGCGAGGGGACTCTGTCTTCCGTCAAGCTCGGTGACCAGGATGCGGTTTTGGAATTCATCGCTGGTAAAATAAAGTATTTCATCGACATAGAAGCTGTCCATCAGGGGAACAAGCTCGGCATGAACGATTTCGTCCTCAATCTGCTTTACGATACCCGGAAGTTCGTTGGTTGCCTGTTTGACAGGAGAAATTATGTCCCTTGTTACGCTCTCCGGCAAATCGTGGAAGAGCGCTGAGAAAAAGTCGTTGAAAAGCCGCTTCTGGCAGGGTTTTTCTCCGGTGTCCCTGAGGAGAAGAAGTGTCGCAACGGCGACAAAGAAACAATGGCCGAGCACGCTGGTCTCCGGGACCCTGGGAGTCTGGTTCCACCTTGTCTGAAAACGAAGCTGCTCAAGTTTCATTATGAACTGAAAAGGTCTTCCCCTGTCCAGGAAGCTTCTCACGCCCTTAAGGTCGGTGTAGTCCTGAAGCCTGTTGCGAAGCTGCCAGTGGATTCCGTCGATCCGCTCCTTCTCGTTCACCGGGGCAATCATCTCAAGCTCACGGAGGGTCGCGAATTTATGGGCCGCCTCAAGGACCCGCTCGGTAAGAGAAAAATCAGTTCTTGTCAAATCCGAGTCCAAATCGAGGTAATCTGAAAAACGGGCGAGCAAATCATCGTCCGAGATAATGTCCTTGTATTTCGAAAAGACCCATTCGTTGAGTTTCTTATATTCTTCAGGATATTTTTCCCGGATCATCTGCTGGACCGGAGATTTTATATCGCTCAGGGTTATTTTACGCAGCAAATCAAAAAGGGAAGCGTAAATCATCCATTCCCAGTCAATTTTTTTTCCTTCGCTTTCCTCGTATTTTCCGATGATGTAGGCACAGACCATCTTTTCGGCCGCCTTGTCCATCTCAACAAGGGCAAAAGGACGGACCAAATCATTCCATCGCTGAATCGAAAATCCTTCGAAAATTTTGAGAATTAGTTTTTTTCCTGGCATTTTAGTTGGCTCTTCCTGCTTTTTGATCCGCCTCTACCTTCTGTCTCCAGATTCCTGCCTTCTTTTTGATTTCCTCGGCTTCTTCCGGCTCTCCCAGCGCAATCGCAATTCTGCGGCATGCAGAAAGATAGAGGATTGCAAGGCGCATGTCATCGATCCGGTGGGTTGAAAGCTCGTAACGGTCACGATAGGCCTGGGCTGACTGATCGTTGAGCTTACGGATCAAACGGATATAAAGAACTGAATTTTCGTAATCCGGTGAATTCGGGTCAAAATAATCTTTTGTCGCCTGCTTCAAATCAAGCAGGTTCTTTGCGACCGTTGCGAAACGCCCCTGAACTTCAACGAAAGACCATTTCCATTTCGTGTTGTCTCCAAAAGCGTCGATAAGGAGGGAGATTGCAAGGCCAAGTTTCCGGATAAGGTAGAATTTCTTTTCGAGAGGAGCCTGACTGATTGTGGCATGCTTGTCCTCAAGGTCAGTCTGGAGGGCGTCGACATTGCCGGTGACGATTTCCTCAAGATAGATTATCGCCTTGTAAATCATTTTTCGGGCATCATTGAGAGCATCGTTGTCCTTAGTGTTCACAAGTTCGACTGTAAGGTTATTGATTGTAATATAATAGGTTGCGCACCCTATCATCTCGTCGCAGAGATTGAGTTTCTTGTATTCGGCACCTGTGGGATCCCGCTCGATTGAGACAAGGACTTTTTTCTCCCGCTCAAATGCCTCGTTTATCATTTTTCTGTAAGGCTCGCATTTGATCTCACAAAGCTCTCGATTTTCTGTCAATACTTTTGCCATTAGTTTATCCCCCCAAACTTAGACAACATAGCACGGGCATGTTCAAGCGACTGCGAACTGTCAGCATCGCCGGAAAGCATTCGTGCAATCTCAGAAACTCTTTCTTCACCCAGAATCTCATGCACATGGGTGCTGGTTTTTCCGTCAGAAACGGCTTTTTCTATCTTGATTTGATTATCGGCATAAACAGCGATGCTTGCAAGGTGCGTGATACACAAAACCTGACGATTTTTCGCAAGACCCTTCAGGTGGCTTCCGATTGAGACGGCGACCTCACCGCCGATTCCTGTGTCAATTTCGTCGAAAATCATTGTTCCCACCGTTGACTCTCCGGTCGTGTCAGATTCGCAGAGAATCGTTTTGAGAGAAAGCATGACCCGGCTAAGTTCACCGCCGGAAGCGATTTTTGCCAGCGGCTGCAGGGGTTGGCCTGGGTTTGCGCTGATAAGGAATTCGATGTCGTCGATTCCGTAAGGACCGCATTTTTGCGTAAGCTCGCTGCCCTGCTTTTCGGCAACATTAACCGAGAATCGTGTTCCGTTCATTCCCAGGGCAGAAAGGACTTTTACGACACCAGCCGCCATTTTCGCGGCCGCTTCCTTTCGTGCGGCAGAGATTGACTTTGCCTCTAGATAGACTTTTTTTCCAAGCTCGTTTATTTCTTTTTCGAGTTTTTCTTTTCTGTCGCTTGAATTGTCAAGCTCTTCCAGGGTTTTCTGGGCTTTCTCAAGGTAGGCCGTGACTTCTGAAAGCGGAGACGAGACGGAAGAAGCGTATTTCTTTTTCAGGTTGTAAATTAAAGTCTGCCTCTCCTGGACTTCGGCAAGACGAGCCGGATCAAAGACCAGGGAAGCGGCATAGGACTTGTATTCGTCTGCGATATCAGAAATCTCGTAGAATGCGCTGTCAAGCCTCTCGCCCAGTTTTTGCAGCGCCCTGTCAGAATTCGTGGCTGAGTCAGCGACGGAGCGGAGTTTTTTGAGTGCGGAGACCACAGAGCTTCCTTCGCCCCCGGAAAGGACTCCGTTTATCTGCTCGACATCGGAATAGAGCTTCTCAAAAGAAGAGAGCTTATTTTCCTCATCGTCAAGCTCGACATCCTCGTTAGGCTTAAGTTTTGCCTCAGTGATTTCTTTGACCGCAAAATTCAGAAGGTCGATTCTCTGTGAGCGCTCCCTGTCATCCGTGTTCAGTGCATCAAGAATCTTTCTTTTTGAGACCAGTTCCGAATAAAGGGAAGTGAAGGCCCCCACTCGTTCAGTGAGTCCTGCGTAGGAATCAAGGAATTTTCTGTGCTCGCTAACCTTCATCAGGGACTGATGCTCATGCTGACCGTGGATGTCAATCAAAAAGGAGCTGAATTCTGCCAGGTCCGTCCTTGTGACAGGAGTGCTCCCAATCCAGGCGCCAGACTTGCCGTTCTCACGAATTACCCGCCTCAAAAGGACACGGTTGTCCTCGGCCTCAATTCCGTGAAGACTGAGCCATTCAAATGCGTTCGCCGGCTCCTCGTTTTCATCAAGTTCCCGGATATAGGCTGGTGATTTCCCCAGGTAAAAAGTACCGGATACCACAGATTCATGCGCACCGGCCCTAATCTGCTCCACCCCGGCCTTTCCACCAAGCAAAAATGTGAGGGCACCAATCAAAAGTGATTTGCCGGCTCCAGTTTCGCCGGAAAGGACCGTAAAGCCCGAGCCGAATTCTACGCTCGCAGAGTCGATGAGAGCGAAATCTTTAATTGACAAATCTTCAAGCATGCTGAGGCCCTCCTGACCAGTTTAGTTTTGAGCGAAGCGCATTATAGAATTTTTCTTTTGTGCACCCGATGAGCTTAGCCTTCGCATCTATCTGTCTGATTCTTATGATATCGCCGACATGCAGGTCAACAGGAATCTGGCCGTCAACGCTGATTACTACATCGCTGATTCGTGAGGGCAGGATTTCAATCTCAAGCTGCCCTGCCGGACTCAGAACAAGGGGCCGGCTGGAAAGGGAAAATGCGTTCATCAGGGTAAGAACCATCGCATCAAGCCCCGGGTCAATGATAGGACCGCCCGCACTGGCAGAATAGGCAGTGGAACCGGTGGCCGTGGAAATTATGATTCCGTCAGCCTTGATTTCTCCGAGAGGAACCCTATCGTACAAGACATTGAAGGAAATTGTGTGTGCCGCAGTCTTTCCGCAGATTACGATGTCATTGAGGCCTGTGGCGCTGAGACGTCTTTGACCGCCACGAACCAGATCCGCTCCGAGCATACTCCGCTCGTCAATAAGGGACTCTCCTCTTAAGAATTCGTCAAGTTCCTTCTTCCAGTCGCCCCTCTGGACGCTGGCAATAAAACCGAAGGAACCAAAATTTATCGGAAAAATAGGAATCCCCAGGGGAGCACATCCTCTGGCCGCAAAAAGAACAGTGCCGTCGCCGCCCATAGTAATAACAAAATCGTAACCGTAAAAGGGATATTGCTCAGAAAAGCCGTTGAACACGAAAATCTCAGCCTGAACCTTCAGATTCCTGAGATAGGCCTGAATTTCCGCACCGAGACTTTTTGATTCTTCCTTGAAACTGTTGACGACAATGAGCGACTTTTTTACTTTCATAAATTTTTACGGCAATGTCCCCAATACTTTTGCTATTTTCGTTGCAGATTCCGACCCCAGACGAGGGTATAGCGGAAAAAGCACGCAGCGAAGGGAAAGTGACTTCGCATGGATATAATTTGACTGCTCATCCTCACTGAGGACCGAAATCACCGTTTTTTCGTATGCCGGACGAATTTCGATTTCCTTGCGGGAAGCATATTGCTTTGCATCCTTAAAGCTGCCGTTGAGGATGACAGGGAATGACCATACCGTGGAGAATTCTCCGTCCTGACGGGCAAAAGTCTTGTTTTTTCCGCTCTGAAGAGCCTTATAGAAAATCGCATAGAGGGACTTTCGGATTTCCTCATTGCGGTTAAATTCCTTCATCTGGATGAAACCGAGAGCACTGTTCATATCTGGCAGGATATCGGTTTCCGGGGCCTCGTCAGTGAATTTTTTGAGGACAATCCATTCACGACGTTTTGGCGTTATAAGGATTGCTCCCCCGCCGGCCGTAACAGTGTCATTTGCCTCAAGACCGAGAATTGAGTAGAGACCCGCCATTCCGGCTTTTTTGGGAAGGCCGTTTTTTGAGGCTTGCTGAGCCTGCTCACCCTCCTCTTCACGGCTTTCCGGGAGCACGGCACCAAATGAATGAGAAATATCTTCGATTACTGGAAGGCCGATTGCAAGAATTTCTTCGAGATTTGGAAGAATTCCCATTGTCTCATGAAGAAGAAGCACACGGCCGCCGTTTTTTACGCCTTCCTGAACAGACTCGGCAGTCACAAGACCGTCGTTTTCGTTTACATCGAGGACAAGAGGATTGAAACCCAGGTTTTTAATTGCGGTGTAATGCCATGCCGGCGCAAGGGCAGAGACCATCACAGAAGCCCCCGCCGCCAGATCCAATGCTTTCGCAATGTATGAAAAAGCGATGGCCGGGCTTCTGAATGCTACGGCACCGTCACAGCCCGTAAATTCCTTTACGGTTTGAATTAATTTGGCGTTCAGCTCGCCTGGACCGAGTTTTTCATCGACCATGCAAGTCAGAACGGCATCCATTTCTTTTCTGCGGATAGTTGAGCTGAAGGTCTGAATCATTATTCTTGACCGCTGCCTTCGCCCGGATCAATAATCTTCTGGAGTTCCTTGGCGTTGAAGAGTCGGCGAATATCAAGCATGATAAGATATTTATCGTCCTGACGGATAACGCCGTGGATATACTCAGTTCCGATTCCGCTGATCATCTGAGGCGGATCCTTGATGTCCGCAGTGTCGATTGTAACGACACGGGCGATTCGGTCAATGATGATGCCGATTCGGTTATTTTCGATGTTGAGAATAATGAATCCGCCCTCAAGTTCCTCGTCGCCGTCCTCGACGATGAGTTTCTGAATCTGGAATCGCTTGTGCAGATTGATTACAGGGATAATTTCGCTTCGAAGATTGAAAATTCCCTCGACATAATATGGAGCATTAGGAATCGGGCGCACTTTCGTGACTTTTACGATTTCTTTTACATCCATGATGTCAACGCCATAGATTTCTCCGCCAAGCTGGAATGTAACCAATTGAATCTGAGTATTTTCTGCCATATTTCCCCCTAGAAGATCCTAGATGTTATATATCCTAGTAATGCGCCACACGGATGTGGCGTTTTTTGCAAGGAGAGAATTTTCTGAAAGAAAATTCTCGTACGAATCAGAAAATCCAAGGATGGATTTTCTGTTCGCCTTACTCGCCAAGTAATTTTTTTGCTTCGAGGAATTCTGAGATTCCGACAGCGACCTTTTTAGCCTCACGCATTGCGAGAACGACGGTAGCCGGCTTGTGTACGACATCACCGCCAGCAAATACGCCTCGCTTTGTCGTCATGCCATATGGCTTCTGTTTTGTGACGACAAATCCGCCCTCGTCCGCATCGATTCCCTCAGTTGTGCTGATGATTCGTGCGGCCGGGCGAGAACCAATTGCGATAAGGATTTTGTTAGCAGGCAAAATAACCTCGCCGTTCGGTGTCTGGCATTTGAGGCCTGTTACGACTCCGTTCTCACCAACATACTCGATCGGGGCATGCTCCCATTTAAAATCAACTCCGTCTGAGAGAGCACCGTCATACTCGGCCTTTGCGGCCTTCATGAACTCGACTGTCTTGCGGTATGCGACGGTGACTTTTTTCGCCTTCATGCGGATTGCGGTGCGACATGCGTCCATTGCGACATTGCCGGCACCGATAACGATAACCTCATCTCCCTCGTCGATTGGAACCTCGCTCTTCTCGACATTGCCGTCCTGATAGAGGCGGACCATGCGGAGAAGGTAGTTTGACTGAATGATTCCTTTAAGCTCTTTGCCTGGGATATCCAAATCTTTAGAAAGGGCAGTTCCCGTACCGATGAAGACAGCATCAAAACCGTTTGCGAAAAGCTCGTCAAGGGTGATGTCAACGCCGACCATGGTGTTAGTTACGAACTGAACGCCCAAATCAGCGATTTTTTTGGTTGTGTTTCGGACGACATCCTTTGGAAGGCGGAATTCCGGGATACCGTAGAGAAGGACTCCGCCCGGCTCACTTTCACCCTCGTATACGACTACCTCATAGCCTTTGCGGGCCAAATCACCTGCAACGGTGAGTCCCGCAGGGCCTGAGCCGATTACGGCGACCTTTCCGCCGATTTTTTCGATTTTCTTTTCCCGGTTGAGGTTCATTTCTGTGTCGAAATCAGCGATGAAGCGCTCGATCATGCCGATTTTGATTCCTTTGCCGGCCTTAGAAAGTACGCAGTGACCTTCGCACTGGTTTTCGTGAGGACAGACACGACCACAGATTGCTGGAAGATTGCTTCGCTGAGCGATGATGCTGCGGGCTTCACCAAAGTTGCCCAAAGAAACAGCATGATTGAATGCTGGAATATCGTTTTCAATCGGGCAGCCCGTGCGGCACATTGGCTTAGGGCAGTTAAGGCAGCGGCGAGCCTCTGCGATTGCCTCTTGTATTGTGTATCCTTTAATCTCTTCTTCCATAGTTAAATAAACCTCATTAAAAAAATTACTAGTCATTACAGTATAACGATAGATTTGCTAAATTGCAAATCAAATTCAATATAAGTTTTAAGGAAGTCTTAAAAAAACTTAAGTTTTTAATATAGGACCTTTCTTAATCCACGATGAATAAAGTTATGGAAAAGACCTGCTTTATGCCCAGGGACTTTAGAGCCCGTGCACAAGCCTCGATGGTTGAGCCGGTCGTGAGCACATCGTCGGCAAGAACCACAGCATCAGGAATTTTCCCGGCAATTCTCCGGATTTTTCTCTCGCTCTTAAGCCGGTAAGAAGAGCTCATTCCCTCGATTCTCTGCACACGATCGAGTTTTTTCTGCTGGGTATGGCTCAACCTCTCAAGCAGGCGAAGGATTTTTACCCCCCAGCCCCTCTCAAGGTAAAAGCAGAGCTCCTCAATCTGATCCCAGCCACGGGAGCGAATCTTACCTCTCCTGGGCGGTACAGGAACCACAGTAAGCGAACGGCCGCAAGATTCTTCAAGCGCCCGAAGCCTTTTATAAAAAATTGCGGCAAAATATGGGGAGAGATTCCGCTTATCCTCAAGTTTCCAGGCAAAAAGCAGGGACTTCTTCCACAAGTGATAGCCATGAAGGGAAAAAGCTCCGTCAAGGCTGGTCAGAAGAGGAGATTCCCTGCAGCAGGAGCAAAGACCTATTTCACTGATAAGCTCACGGCCGCATTTTGAGCAGGATTCCGAAAAAGCGGGAGAGAAGATTTGGGGAAGGCATTTCTTGCAGAGGGGGATTCGGAGCGTTCTTCTGGAGCAGCAAAGGCACCTTTCACCGCCCAGCAAAAATGAAACGATATTCTGAGCGAATGACATCAGGTCAAAACAAAGCGCAAAAATTCTGTTTTTAAATGCGAAAACATTCTCTTTTTCAGCCATCACATATATATTTGAAAAATTTATGGGATTTCGGCAGTAAAAAGATATAATTTTTTGTTATATTTGCTTTTTTTGGTGAAAATGCGGGGCGTTGCGGGGTAAAAAGCTCAAGGAGTGCATTCAAAGCGAAGCTTAAAAAAACTTGCGGAGCAAGTTTCCGCATTTGCGAACGGACACTACCCCGCAGAGAGGGGTGCGGTGCAACGGCGGAAGCGAAGCTTCCAGAGTGCACCGCAGGGGAGAGACTTCTCCCCTCACCTATCTTCCGCTAAGACTTTTTTTCCACCTGTCGATTAAATCAAGCGCCTGACGGGGAGTCATGTCATCGATGTCGCAGCTAAGTATTTCGTCAAGGACAAGCTCCTCGTCAGAGAAAAGCCCCGGCATTGAGACTGATTTTTCAAGGACTTTTTCGGCCGCCGTCTGTGCGGTCTGGATATTCCCGACATTCACTCCAGAAGCGTCAGATGCAGAGTGAAGGCTTTCAAGAATCTCATTGGCACGGCGGATCACGCCCTGAGGAAGGCCTGCAAGAGAGGCAACATGGATTCCGTATGAATTCTCGCTGGCACCGACCTTTATTTTACGCAGGAAAGTGACCTTGTCGTTCTCCTCGCTGACTTCCATGCACAAAAGCTGGAGACGGGGGTGATTGAGACGGGTAAGCTCGTGATAATGAGTCGCAAAAAGAGTCTTGCACTTAAGGGCGTTAAGAAGATATTCCGAGACTGCCCATGCGATTGAAAGGCCGTCCTCAGTACTCGTTCCGCGGCCGACCTCATCCATAATGACCAGGGACTTTTCGGTCGCCGTTCTGAGGATGTATGCGGTTTCGGTCATCTCCACGAGGAAAGTTGACTCACCCCGGGCAAGATTGTCGCTGGCTCCTACCCGGCAGAAAATGCGGTCAACAACACCGATGTGAGCCTCACTGGCAGGAACGAAAGAGCCAATCTGAGCCAGGAGGGCAATCAGGGCATTTTGACGGAGATAAGTAGACTTACCGGCCATGTTGGGGCCTGTGATTAAGCCGAAATAAGGTACGGGACTGTCTTTTTCGGCAGAAATTTCAATGTCATTTGGAACGAATTCGCCGCCGGGAAGATGAAGCTCGACGACAGGATGCCGGCCAGAACGAACGACGAATTCCTTTGAGTTATCGACCAGGGGCTTTACCCAGCCATGAAGGATTGCTGCGTTCGCCAGTGCACAGGTGACATCAGCATAAGCGATTTCCTTTGCGGTCTGCAAAAGATAATTTGTCTGCCCGGCGATTTTTGAGCGAACCTCAAGGAAAAGAGCCTTTTCGGTCTCGATGATTTTAAGGCTTGCCTCATTGATTTGCTTTTCGATTTCCTGAAGCCGGGCCGTCGTGTAGCGGTCTGCGTTGGTGAGGGCACGGCGCATGATGAAGTGAGAGGGGACATGGTCCGCCTTACCCCGGGTAATCTCAATATAGTAGCCTGAAAGAGAGTTGCTCCGGATACGAAGATTTGTGATTCCCGTAGCCTTCTTTTCTTCCTCGGCATAGTCTTCAAGGATTTTGTTCACATTGTCATGGATACGGCGGTACTCGTCGAGCTCGGCTGACCATCCTTCCTTTATGATTCTTCCCTCATCAAGGGAAGTGGCAGGGTCTTCAAGTATTGAATCTTCGATTAATTTTGTGATTTTCTCTGCGATTGACTTATCCGTATGAGTGAAGCCGAAATTATCCAGCTGCTCCCTTACCCGAATCCAGGATTCAAGACTTGAGCGGAGTGCCTGCAAGTCCTTTGCGTGAGCACGCTCCATTGCGATTCGGCCTGCAAGCCGCTCAACATCGAGAATATCAGCAAAAATCTCGTAGACATATTCAAGGAGATTGCGGTTCGTGACAAAAAGCTCGACATGACTCTGGCGGCTATGGATTTCCTCGACACTGGTGAGCGGATACAAAAGCCAGTTACGCATCATTCGCTTGCCCATTGCCGTCTGAGTGTGGGAAAGACATTCCAAAAGGGAAAACTGCGTGCTTCCGTCGCGGAGATTCTGAACAATCTCAAGGTTCCGCCGTGAGGAATCGTCCATAATCACGAACTGACTGTCCCGGTAGATTTTGATTCCCGTTACATGGGGTGAATTCGAGGTCGTTGTTTTCTGGAGGTAATCAAGCAAAAAACCTGCCGGTGCGACCTCTGGAGAAGACTCGTTGAGTGAAAAGCTCTGGAGGCTAGCCGTTTTGAACTGATTGCAAAGCCTCTTGTAAGAGAGCGCCTGGTCAAAATTCCAGTCCGGGTAATAAGAGACCGCAATTCTTTCATTCTGTTCTATGGCGGCCTGTATTATTTCGTTTTTCTCAAGGTTCTGCGGAAGGAGAAGCTCCCGGGGATGACAGCGGTCAAGCTCCTTGGCGAAGTTCTCGGCCATGTCCTTTTCATACCAGCTGGTCGCAAAAAAATCAGAGGTAGTGACATCGATGTATGCGAATCCGACCTTACCCTTCTGGGAAACGACGCAGGCCAAAAAGTTGTTGGAGCCGCCCTCCAGGTACTCGCTTTCAAGGGCAGTTCCAGGAGTGATTACCTCGATGACTTTCCGCTCGGTGAGAGTCTTTCCGTTAGGCTCTCCGATCTGCTCACAGATTGCAATTCGTTTTCCGCATCTTAAAAGGCGGGCGATATAGATTTTGACCGCATGAAAAGGAATACCGCACATTGGGGCGGAGCCACGGTGAGTGAGGGTGAGGTTAAGAAGACGGGAGACCTCAATCGCATCATTGTTGAACATCTCATAGAAGTCTCCGAGGCGATAAAAAAGAATCTCGTCCTTGTGCTCGTCTTTGATTGAAAGATATTGAATCATCATCGGGGTGAGCTCAGCTGACTCGCTCCGACTCTGAACTGTTTCCGCTACGACAGCATCCCGCTTGCGTGCCATCTTACAGTCCCAGTTCTGAAATTACTTTGTCGGTGACATCGACCGATGAGCTGTACCAGAGGATGGCGTTGTTCTGCTGCAGTGAAAGAATCATGCTGTAGCCCTCGTTCTCGGAAACACGCTCAAGGACTGAATAAAGTTTCTTATAGAAAGAATCTGAGTTCTGGAGGTTGCGTTTCATAGACTCAAGCTCGATGTTCTTTGCGTTGGTATATTCCGTGAGGGCATCGGTCTTTTTGATGATTTCGCTGTCAATCCTAAGGGCTGAGCTTTCGTTGCCCGAAGAGGCAAAATCAGCCTTTTCCTGCTTGAGCTTTTGAATTTCCTCGGTGCGCTTATTGATTTCCCGCTGGAATTCGGCTTTTTTGTTCTCGTAATTTCGGACAGGAGCTGAATTTCGGAAATAGGCCTGATAGACCTTTGCTGTATCGACGACACCAAAACGAGTAATCTGCTGAGAGAAAGCCCCGCAGAGTGAAAAAAGCGAAAGAGTTACAAGAATCAATAGTTTTTTCATATTTTTCTCCAAAATCAGCCGCACCAATCAGGTACGAAACGACAGTTTTTTATTTATTCGTGATGTTGAATGAGAGAACGAACTTCCAGTTTTTATCCCAGTGCCATTCTCCGTCACCCTTTCCGTATTTGTCAGAAGAACTTGTTGAGCCGAATTTACCGGTGTTGGCAAAGAGAAGACGGAGAGGGAACTGAGGAATCGTAAATCGGATTCCAGGGCCAAAGCTGAAGAAGAAGTCTTCTTTTGAAATGTCGGCAAGCATGCTCGGGCTTTCCTTGATGACTGCGGCATCAGCGAACAAGTCCAGGGCAAGAACGCCAGGAACGACAGGCATACGAAGCTCAAGGATATTGCTCCAGAGGGCTTTTCCGCGAAGTTTGTTGTAAATAGATGTCCAGCCTCGTCCGTTGAACATACCGTCGATGTAAAGGCGGCTTGAGTCTCCGATTCCTGATCCGGGTTTAGGGAACTGCATTGAAAGGCCTGAGTAAGCCATGAGAACCATCTTGAAGCTCCATGTTTCTGAGACAGGGACTTTGAACAAAGTGAAGTATTTCTCAAGCTTGGTGTCGGTGCGAAGGAAGTATTCTGTTTCGATAGGAGTAAGACCGTACCATGTGAACCTCTGGCTTGCGAACCAGCCGCTTGAAGGATCATAGTTTATGTCACGGTCATCGATTGAGACGGCAGTCCAGATTGAATTCTGCCATCCCCAGCGGTTTGCGTATTCGCTGACAGAAGAATCGACCGGAGTCCAGACGCTCTTGTCATAGATATTGTTCTTGAGGCTGCCAGTGATACCGCCTGACCATGAGATAATCGCAAAATCAGGAGTCCACCTGCGGCCGAGAGAGAAGCCAGAAGTCCACTTCCACTGCTCGTAGTTCATGTAATAAGTGTCATCATCGATGATACCGTCTTTAGTGACTTTGTTGCGCAGGGCAGAAAGGCTGGAATGAGAAATCTCAGTGCTGATTGAAGTGCTGATTGGCAAATCCTTGAACCAGTTGGCACCGTATCCCAGGCTGAAGGACTGAGTGTCCGTTGAGACAGTTGAGCTTGCGCTAAGTGAGCGGCCCGAACCACGGACATTTGAATCCTGCCATTTTACGAAAAGGGCGAAAGGAAGGTCATCAGGGTCAGATACACCGCTGAATGTAACGCCGAATTCAATCGATGTCGTTGACTGCTCCTCAACTGAGACAATCAAATCGACAAGATTTTCTTCGGAACCAGGAACGACATCAGGAACGACGGCGCTGAAATACTGCAGGTTGTAGAGGTTTCGCAAACCGGTAGTTACCTTTGCCTTGGAGAAGATGTCTCCGGCCTCTATAGGAATCTCACGGCGGATTACGCTCTCCTTTGTTTTTGTATTGCCCTTGATAATGACATTCTCGACATGAGAACGGACATTCTCAGAAATTATAAACTGGTAGGCAATGGTCTTTTTTTCGGTATCCTGCTGGGGGAACTGCTGAAAGCGGTTGGCTGTATAACCGTTCTCATAGTACAAATCCGCTACAGACATAAGGCCTTCGTTGAATTTTGTCTGATTGAAGACCGAACCCTTCTTTAATTTTACGCGGGCCTGAAGCTCGTCGTCCGAGAAGATTTTGTTGCCGACGAAGGTGACTCCCTCATAAATGTACTGGGAGCCTTCTGTGATGACAAAAGTAATCGTAAGCTCATTGCGGTTCTTTTTTTCGTTGACCTCTGTGCTCTGGGTTATGTCAACGATGGAAGCGTCAATATAGCCCTCGTTTGCATAATAAGCAAGGATAGACTGTTTGTCAGCCTCAAGCATGGACTCCTGGAAAGCGCCCTTGCTCAAAATTCCGACTTCCTTGAGCTTGATTTTCTTTTTGAGGGTTTTTGAAGAGATTACCTTGTTACCGGAAAAATTGATATGGGCGATAACCGTAGAGCGGCCTTCATCAATATTGAATGTGATTTCAATTCCTTTTGAAGTCTCTTTGGTGGAGGAAGTGACCTTAACCTCGGTGAATCCCTTTTCGAGATAGTGGTCACGGATTGCACGCTCGTCAACCGTAATCTTTGATGGAATATAGATGTCCTTTTCTTTTGAGGAAATGGCGTCTTTGATTTCGGTGGTGCGAATCTGGCGGTTTCCGTTTATGTAGATTCTTGTAACGGCAGGCTTTTCCTTTACCGTAAATGTGATTGCGACAGTGTTGCGCTTCATGTCACCCGGGAGAGCCTCAGGGTTTATCTCGTCGAACAGATCGAGGGCATAGATGCGGTCCATCATGTCGGCGAAAAGCTCATCGCTGAAACGCTTGCCGTAGAAACCTGAGACAATGCCGTCAACTTCCTTGCTTGATACGCTCTTGAGACCTTTGAAAGTAACGGACTTGATTACGGCCCCGTAATACCAGGTGTCGCTTACTTCAGCTGTAGAAGATTCGGCTGCAGGTGCAGAAGCTGATGAACTTTCGGCGGAATCCTGGGCAAATACAGATGCTGAAGCACACATAAAAACAGAAACGAAAATTGCGGCGATACGCAGACGGATTGACATAAAATCCCCTCAAATTTTTTTTAAAAAGCAAGCTTCCAGGACAGCGTCATAGATGTTGACGGAACCCATGTGTTCAAAAGTCCTTTCTGCAGCGAATCAATATCTGGAGCAACCCCAAGACGAATATTGACGAACGGCGAGGTCATCTCAAAACCGAATTCTGGCTGGAAGATAATTCCGTTGACCGATGTGCCGTTATTTATCTTGTTTTCGTCGTAAGACCAGTGAAGCATGGAGTCAACATAAATTGAACTTCCGAAGTACTTTCCCATATAAACAGTCGAATTGTCGATAAAGTTACCGAACCCCAGCTGTTTATTCTTGGTATTTTCACTCATGCTAAGCTTCAATGAATTTTGCAAGATATTGGTTCGAATGGAAAATATATCAAAATTCAGCAATTCACGCAATGTATTCTCCACACGACGCATGACTGTTGACTGGATGAAAAAGTCACCGCCGGAACCGAGGATGTCAGAAATTCCGCTGGAATCCGCCGAGATTACCTGGCCGAGAAGCTGCATAATCTCCCTCTCGGATTTAGCGGGGTTGGATGTGAAAGTAGGATTGAAGGAGCTGACCAGCTGGTTGTTTGCGGACAATATAATAGAAACCATATTTCCGTTCGCATCCCGTTCACGGGTCTCAGCACGGACAGTCACCTTAGGATCGATTGAGTCCTGGCTCTCGTTGAATACGATCCGTCCCTCTTTCATATAGAAGTTTCTGTTGAGCCAGGCAATCTCTCCTCCGCGAAGAACGATATCGCTCTCGAATTTAAGGTCGCCCGAATAAGAGTCAAAATAAATGGAGAGAGGAGTTCCCGGAGCGACTACACCACGAAGGAAAGGATTGAACAAAAGCTGGACTTTCTGCCCTACTATGATGTCAAAGTCAACGTTGACATTTATGTTCCCCTGTTTTTTCGAGGGGACGGAAGCGAGAATATTATCTATAGAGAACTGATTCTGAAGAGGAGTCGCTACAATCTCGACATCAGTGTTGTCCGCAATGACAAAGCCCGAAATGCTTACATCCCGTGGAATCGTAAAAGCAAGGTTCAGTTTTCCGCTGGCAAGTCCCTTGGCATGGATGAAAGGGAAAGACAAATCAAGCGGAACCTTGCGGTTTTCTTCTATCGAAATATTGAGCTCAAGGGAATTGGGAACCCAGCGGTTGAATTCCATCCTGTATTCTACGGTAGCAAGGCCCTTTCCGAGAGTAACCAGAGTCGGAGGGACCACTGCCTCACCCTGCCCCACAGTCATTATGACTTTCTCGGCATGGAGATAATTCTTCGAGATGAAAGGAATCACGAAATTCGGATGAGAGACGCTGAATGCCCCGGTGAACTCAGGATCAGTGGTAGGCCCCGTAATTCTGAAGGCTCCTGTAAGGATTCCGGAATTGAAGCTTACGAAAGGAATCTCAATCTCAGAGCAGATAAAACGCATGTCCGCAGCGATTCCCCTGATATTGAGGTTGAGCCGGTTCTGGGCAATCGTACCCTCAAGGTCCATCTGGACAGGGCTTTTCTTCCCGGCGACGGCCGTAATCTTTCCGTCGGCCGTGTATGTCGCCCTGAAGCCATCATCGACATCAGTGAATATGTCGTAGCGGTCCGGCGAGCGCATGACCATCAGCTTGAGGGGGAAGTCGCTGGTAATCAAATCACCGGTAACATTCTCAGAGCTTAATGTCACTGAATAATAATCAGGAAGGGCAAATTTCTTAGCGGGGGCCGATCCCTCAAGCTTAATCTCAAAAGGCGCGTGAAGGTTCTTTCCCATAAGCTCGGCGTCGATTGTCATTGAGGCAGAACCCAGGAATGTGTCCGGGGCAAAAGATGCGCTTGCCTCAGAAACCTTGAGCACCGACCAGTCCAGGTTAAGGCCGTCAACATGAAGTCCGGTGTCATCAAGCGCAAAGGAACCGCTTGCACCCAGAGGGTATCCGTAAAGCAGGACGGAAGAGCGATGAAGAATCATCGAGACAAAAGGATTGCTTATCGTTCCGCTGGCCGTAAAATCAGCAGAAATAGTGTTCTCCGGATTCTGAAGGGCAAGAAGACGGGCAGAAGGGAAAGAATTCAGGGAAGCCTCGACCGAAATGTAAAAATCATTCTTCAAGGCCTCGGACGAGAAAGGCAGCTGGGAAGGATTCGACAAATCGGCGTTCAGGGAAATTTTTTCGGCAGAAATCGGGCTCTGGGCGCTCATGGAGGCATGAAGAGAATCAAAAATCTTTCCGTTCATGTTCCAGACGACAGTTCCGTTTCCGTCCAGAGATGATACGGTGTCAGTATAAGAGAGAGTGTTGAAGACAAATCCGTATTTCGAGAGGTTCCCGGAAAAGGCAAGATGTGGCCCGAACTGGAGATAAGAAGAAGGCTCCTCAAGCTCAAAGCTGACGATATCTGCGTCAAAGCCGGCCTCAGGACTGAAATGAAGAATGGAGTTGCTGGAAGCAGAGAAGACATATTTTCCCAGGCTGAAGGGAAGCTGGCTGAACTGAACTGTCGCACCAATCTGATTGTCTATTGAGACAATGGCATCAAAATTGTAGTCGCCGGATATTGCAATCCAGCTGGGGCTGACCGTTCCAAAGAAATTATAGGGTACGGAGTTGAATGTCAGGGCTGTATTGAAAGAGAATTCCTTCAGGTTGTCAGCGAATTCGATTGAGGCCTCGGCATGGGCCGTCTGCCTGCCGAAAATAAGGTCGAATTCGGAGAGCTGCAAAGTCTCCCTGGAGCCATCAAGAGCAAAACTTACGAGCTGTCTGTCCTGCTCGGTGTTAGCAAAGAGGCAGTAAGGGGCGTTCATGGAAAAATCTTTGAGATCGCTTGAAAAATATACATCCGTCGTAAAAATGAAGGGCCTGAGGTTTTCGGCAAGTCCCTTCATCAGGGCTGATTTTTCGGCCGGCATAAAGAAAGCCACGGTATCAACGATACTGTCCGCAAAGATGTTCGAAACGGAAAGGTTCGCCTGCACGAATTTCTCTTTCCCGGACAGGAAACTTCCGGCGACAAGGATTCGGCCGGTCTCCTCGTAGTCAGGATGGGCAAAATCAAGAATCTCGAAGTCAAAGTCTATCGAACTGGCTCCAGGAAGTGCCGTAAACTGAAGGGCTGTGAAGGTCTTTTCGTTCATAAAAACCTGTGGGGCGACGCAGGTAAAGCCGTTCCTGTAGGGATCGACGAACATCTCAAAGCTTATAATTCCGCCATTCTTAAGAGTAAAATGATTGAGGGTGAGAAGACCTGAAGGCTGCATCCTCTTTATGTCAAAATTCCCGCTGAACTGGGCATCGATGAAATTACCTTTAGCAGTGACAGACTTAAGGTTGACAAGATTTTTGTTTCCCTCGCACACAAGGCTAAGGTCCATAGGCTCGCCCAGGACTTTCCGGCTGAGTGAAAGAGTCAGGTTCGAGTCATATGACAATTCCTCTTTTGAGATTTCTGCTGACAGGGAACCGGTGAGCGTAGTTCCGTCAATTTTGCGGAATATCCCGGGCTTTTTACGAACGGAGACCAGCTTCAGGGGATTGAATTTCTCAAAATCCCCGGATAGGGCAAGTTTTTCCCCGGCAAAATCATAGCTTGCATACAGGGAGAAAGGAAGAACCGTACGCATGGTGCGAAGCTCAATTTTGTCATCCGAATAGTTCACGAGGGTATCAAGTCTTGAAAGGGAATAATCCGCCCCGCCGTTTCCGGAAAGGCTCATAAAGAAAGAACTGCCGTCAAGATTCGGGTACAAGGTTCCTGAGGCTGAAAAATTGCTTGCGAAACTGGTCCATTTTCCCTCAGTTTTGACAAGCCCGGTCTTGTAGAAAAATTTTCCGGCCGTGTCAATCTCCACACCTTCATAAAGGTTGAAGTCAGCGAGCTTAAGCGATTTCAAAGAGACGAGGGCATCATTCATCTTGTCTGAATAATGCAGAGAAAGATTCTTGATTGTCACATCAATCGGTATATTGACCTCTTTGCCTGAAAGAGAGATTTTTGAGCCGCTTTCTTGAGCAGGCTTTTCCTGAGAAGGCACTTCCCCGGCATCACTCTCTCCCTCCTCCTGACCGGCCTTTTTCTTCGCCTTTTGTTTTTCGAGGAAGGACCTTACCTTTGAATTGAAGGCAGAATCCTGCATGGCATCATACTCGATGCTGACACCGTTGAGCACAAGCTCATCAAGGGCAACAAGAGGATTCTTTGAGAAAAAGCCTGTCACATTGTAAGTAAGTTTTGCCCTCTTTATGCTCAAAACTCTGTTTTTTCTTCCGGCATCGTAGACTGCCAGATTTTTTACGTTGACTCCGACAAAAAGCGACGGAGAGAGAGACTGATATGAGAATGCGAGTCCAGTTTTTTCTTCAAGCTCTTCCGTCAGATTTTTTTCAAGCGAAGACAAGGACTCCTCAATTCGCAGATAGACAGGGCGAACGAGAGCAAGAGTCGCAATCAGGAGAAAAATGAAAATAGTGCTTCCGAGGCCAACGCCGAAAAGTTTATTTTTCATCTAAAAAAATTCGAGAGTCCTTCTCTTCTAATATCGGCATATAATAAAGTAGCAATTAGAAATTGGCAATCACAAAT
>CAMOEE010000013.1 GCA_946611835.1 uncultured Treponema sp.
GGGAGAAGTCTCTCCCCTACGCCGCACTTCGTTGCGTCGTACCCCTCTCTGCGGGGCAGAATTAATAATCCTATTGCCCCGCAACGCCCCGCTTTTTCTATTGAGCCAAGCCTCTAAATTCCTTAATTGACTTAAAGCCTTTCTGCTTCATGTAGGTTTTCAGGCCTTCTATGATTTGAATCATTGTGTCAGGGTATGAGAATGTTGCTGTTCCTACCTGAATTGCGGCCGCTCCTGCCATTAAGAATTCAACTGCATCCTGCCAGCATGAAATGCCACCAAGACCCACGACTGGAATCCGCTCGTTTTCGGGGAGCTTGTTCATTGCCTGAAGGACATCGTAGACCATGCGAAGGGCGATTGGTTTTACTGCAGGGCCAGAAAATCCTGCCCGGATATTGTCAAAGACAGGTCGGCCTGTGTTCAAATCAATGGACATTGCCTGGAAAGTGTTCACAAGGCTGATTGCATCTGCACCGGCCTCACGTACAGCCATTGCGATTCCGATTAAGTCTGGGGCATTGGGCGTAAGTTTTACCATGAGAGGCTTTTTTGTAACTTCCCGAACAGCTCTTGTAACGGTCGAAGCAAGTTCACAATCCATACCAAATCCCATTCCACCAGCCTTTACATTCGGGCAGCTGATGTTCAATTCAATCATTGGGACAGCTGTTTTGTCGAGAAGTTTGGCTCCGTCAACATAGGTTTCAATTGAAGAGCCGGAAAGATTTGCTATTGTTACAGGCTTAAGAGCGAGCATTCCCGGAAGCTCATGCTCAATGAAATGCTCTATTCCCGGGTTTTCAAGGCCAATGGAGTTTATCAAACCTGATGGAGTTTCAACAAGGCGAACTCCGGTATTGCCGGGACGAGCAAGCAAGGTGAGTCCTTTTGAGCAGATTCCGCCGAGCTTGTTCACATCAAAAATTGAGGAATATTCCGAACCATAGCCGAAAGTGCCGCTGGCAGCGATAACCGGGTTTTCAAAACGAACTCCAGCCACTTCGACGCTCAAATCAGGCTCGAATTCTGCGATTTTACCATCATTTCCCCGGGCGCTTCCGAAGACAGGTTTGTTTTTTGGCGGCTCAAACTGCAAAATCTCACCTTTGAAAACAGGACCGTCTTTGCAGCAGCGTTTGTTTCCTTCGGTGGTGGTGATTGTACAGCCAAGACAGGCTCCCACACCACAAGCCATGTTTTTTTCCATGCTCAGGTAAGACTGAACCCCCGCCTCCATACAGATTTTCTGCAAATATGCCAGCATTGGGGTCGGGCCACAGGCATAAAGCACGGTGTAGCCCTTTTCTCTGAGAGTCTGAGCCGTAAGGGCGGCTGGCAACATTCCGTGAATGCCGACCGAGCCGTCATCAGTCGTGACAGTAAGCTCTTTAGGAGCAATATAATCCAAGCCATAACTTCCACTTTTGAACGATGCGAAGAAATCATACGATTTTGGCTTTAAATTTGTAGCGAAACCTGCGACCGGTGCAATTCCGATTCCGCCGCCGACGATACAAACATTGTCATTTCGATTTGGGAGAGGAAAAGTGTTCCCGGAAGGGCCGATAAGTTCAATTTCATCATTTTTTTTGAGACCACAAAGTTCCTGAGTACCCTTTCCTTTTCTAAGAATCAGGAATTCGATGTAAGCCGCCTCAGCAGCCTTCCTTGACATATACACACTGATTGGCCGGCCAAGCAGGACACCAGATTTAGCGGAACGAATCATGTAGAACTGACCCGCCTCAGGAACTGGAATATCAGATGAGCCTGTTGACAAATCTGATACCATCAAAACTTTTAGATTCCAGACACTGTCAAAAGGCACAGCACCTGGCTCAACATCACAATGTGTTACAATACCCTTGCCGAAAATTGGCAATGGATCGCCTTTACAGTCAGTCAATTTTTTCATTTTTATTTTCCGTTACAAACCAAGTTCTTTTTTTGCCTTCAACAAGTCTGCCGTTGAGTCCCGGCAAGCCTTTCCAGCAGCATCAGCAATGTCTTTTAAGCAGAGAGTTCCCTTTTCCCGGGATTCAGCAAGGCTCTCGTCCTTTTTCCATGCACACAAAATTCCTCGTGAAGAATTTACTGTGCCGCCAGCCTTGTCAAGCAAAGTAGCCGCAATTCGGGCTGCTCCCCCCTGTGCACCATAACCCGGGATAAGGAAGAAAACGTCAGGATAAGCGTCACGAAGGGCACGGGCATCACTTTCTTCGGTACAGCCAACAACTGCACCAAGAGGAGAACAAGTCTGCTCCGGGTAAAGTGCTTTGAATTCAGCTGAAATTCGCTCCAGCTCACCGCCAGTTTTGTCAAGAACACGACCGCCGGCCTTTAATTCCTGCTGTTCAATATCAACCATGCCGGGATTAGATGTTCGCAAAAGAACGAAAATGCCCTTTCCGCCAGTCTGCCTGTTTGTAACCGGCTCCACAGCGGGTTTGCAGTATTCTGTGAAAGGTTTGAGAGTGTCAAAACCCATGTAAGGGTTAATCGTAATGATGTCTGTCTCAAAATCACTGCCTTTTCCAAAGTGAGCACGGGCATAAGCCTTTGCTGTGTCAGCGATGTCTCCTCGTTTGATGTCGCTGATTGCGATAAAACCAGCCTCGTGAACGGCTTTAATCGTCTCGATGTAGGCTTTCAAGCCCTCAATTCCCATTGCCTCATAATAAGCAATCTGAATTTTAAAACAGCAGGCTGACTTTTCGGCGGCCACCCGCTTGATTATTTCTTTATTGTAAGCCAGGACTGCCTCCGCCGGGGAAGCGAATACTTTCAAAACCGAGTCCGGGATGTAAGAGGGGTCGGTGTCCAGGCCAACGCAAAGCGGTCCATTCTGCTTTGCAGCTTCTTGTAATTGTTCCATTAAGTGTTTCATTTTTTCTCCTATAATCCCCTTGCCCACGGGTATGTGCTTAAATATGGATCCGGTTTGACAGCGGTTGGATTTGACCACACTTCGTCAATCAGGCCCTTTTCGTTAATTTTACCGATTCGGATTTGTTTGTACAAATGCTGATTTCCGCCGTCGATTGTTACAGTTCCTTCCGGTGCGGTGAAGTTCAAGCCTTTTGTCGCAACTCTTACTGCCTCAACATCGAAGCTGCCAGCCTTTTCACAAGCCGCAGCCCACATGTAAACTGCGATATAGGCAGCCTCAATGGGGTCGCTTGTAAGACGGTCTTCGCCATATTTTTCTTTGTAATCAGCGACGAATTTTTCATTTCGCGGGGTCTGGGTTGTCTCGTAGTAATTCCATGAAACATAATGTCCTGCAAGATTTGCCAGATCCATTTTTGCAACTTCTTCTTCGGCGATTGAAAAACTCATCACTGGAATAATTTTTGAGGTGATTCCAGCTTTTGCAAGCTCTGCAAAGAAAGCGACATTTGAATCACCGTTCAGCGTGTTCAGGATTACCGTAGCTTTTGAAGCAATGATTTTTTCAACAATTGCAGAAAAACTTGTTTCGCCCATTGGAACATATTCTTCGCCAACACACTCGGCATCAAGCTGGGTAAGCTGTGCCTTGATAATTTTGTTTGCCGTTCTTGGGAAAACATAGTCGCTTCCGATGAGGAAAAGTTTTTTCTTCTGTAAGCCATTAACGCAAAATTCAACCGCAGGAACAATCTGCTGATTTGGGGAAGCGCCCATGTACATGATGTTCGGGCTTGCTTCCATTCCCTCATACTGGACAGGATACCACAAAAGGCCATAAAGTTCCTCAAAAACGGGCTTTACGGCTTTTCGGGAAGCACTTGTCCAGCAGCCAAAAACAGTAGCAACTTTTTCGACCTCAAGCAATCTTCGGGCCTCGGTAGCAAAAATCTGGGGGTCACTGGCTCCATCGGCCTGAACCGCTTCAATCTGCTTGCCAAGAACGCCGCCATCTTCATTAAGCTCAGAAATTGCAAGAAGTTCGGCATCTCGTACGGCTGTCTCACTTATTGACATCGTGCCAGAAAGAGAATGCAAAAGCCCGACTTTTACAGTATCAGCCTTCTTCTCATTGCAAGAAAAGAACAGAAAGGATGCTACAATTCCGAAAGCTATCACAAATTTCTTCATTTATATCTCCTATTTGACTATCTCATAAGTTGTCATTTTTCCCTTGCCTTTGATTTCACATTCAATAGGCGCGGTGAATTTTACATCAGAATCCTTTAGCTGCTCATACACCATTTGGCTGACCCTGATTTCGCCTGGATTACATGCGCTTTCCATTCGGCTCGCTACATTGACAGTGTTACCCCATACATCATAAGCGAATTTTGTTTTTCCGATAACACCCGCCGTTACAGGACCACAGTTCAAACCAATTCTCATGTTGAATTTTATATTAGCAATTTTATTGTAGTCTTCCAAATCACTGTACATTCCCCTGGCAAAATCTACCATTATTTTGGCATGGTCAGGATTTGATGTCGGGATACCACAGGCAGCCATGTAAGCGTCACCGATTGTCTTGATTTTTTCGACACCCATTCGCTTTGCCCGTTCATCGAATCTTGTGAACAAATCGTTGAGGGCCGAAACAATCTCACTCGCTGTATGATTGCTTGAAACCTTTGTAAAGCTGACAATATCCGAAAAAAGAAGGGTTACATCCGGGAAGGCTTCAGCGACAGAATGAACATCATCCTTAAGTTCGTCAGCGATTTTATCCGGAAGAATAGCACGCAAAAGCTGGTCAGACTTGTCTTTCTCGGCAGCAAGCTCAGAAGTTCGAGCCTGAACCATTCCTTCAAGGCGGATGTTCTCAAGTTTGATTTTTCGCTGCTTGAAGTAGAAGAAGGCACCGATTATGTTAATCAGCATAATCACGCTGATAATCCAGAAAACGGGCATCTGGTAAAAGTAAGGCTTTTGCACAAAAAGCATTGCCTCAGCTTCTTCGGAATACATTCCCTCGGCATTGATTGCCATTACCAGGAAAGTATGTTTTCCCGGGCTTATGTTGGTGTATGAAACAGTGCGGTTTCGGCTGACCGAACTAAAGCTGTCCTCAAAGTTAGTAAGCTGATGCTGGAACTGGATTCGCTCAGGAGCATCGAAACTGATTCCTGTAAAATTGATTTCAACCCGCTTTGTGCCCGGCTTGAGTACGAATTCTTTGTGTTTGTTGTAGTTATATGTTATGTCATCAATAGTAACGCTTTCGATATGAACCAGAGGCATCACAGGGTTTTCGCGGACTTTTATAGGGTCGTAAACCGCAAATCCGTCAACCATAGTGAACCACAATCGACCGTGAGAATCGCAGATGCTCAGAGCTGTAGATGTGGTTCCGTCTGAATCAAGGCCATCGTTGCGTGTGTAATACTGAATGCTGTTGATTTTTTTGCCGCTATGGGCAGATTCAAGCAATTCCTCCCTGCTGGCAGAAGCAATTCCGTAGTTGCTCGTAATCCAAAGTTCATTTGAAGTATCCGGGATAACCTGAAAGACCGAGTCCGTTCCGATTCCGTTGTCAGAATTTACATTTTCGTAAGAAGTCGGGGTCACATGCACAGAATCAAAAGGCTTGCAATAACCGATTCCGCTGCCTGTACAAATCCAGTAGGCACCTTCTTTGTCCTGTGTGATTTTAAATATTACATTTCCGACAAGGCCGTCATCAGAAGTAATGTGAGAAATAATCGTCTCATTCTTCATAAGATAGATTCCGCCGCCATCAGTTCCAATCCAGACGACATCATTGTTATCTTTGTGAAGGCACATTACATATTCGTTCTCAAGACCATCAATCTGCTTGAAAGTGTGAATTGAACCGTCAGCATGAATTATGCTCAAACCTGTCGTTGTTCCCACATAATATTCATCTGGCGCAGTTTCCAAAGCAACACGAACTTTGTTTCCGACAAGACCATTATCAGTAGACCAGCTTTTTATTTCTTCTGTCCGTGGATTGTAAAGAAGCTGACCGGGTTTCGTATAACAGCTGACAAGGATTTCGCCTTTATGTGTCGTTGCCACATGCCGGATACGGATTTTCTTTGTGAAGTCAGTAAGCTTGTTGTCGATTTCGCGCTCGCCGACATAGCACCTTACGCCATTATCAGTTCCAATCCAGAAACGACCGACAGAATCCTCAACAATTGCGTTTGCAGAAGAACCAAGTTTGGTGACATTGAATTTTCCGTGGGTAAGCTTTCCAATACCGTTTCTGTCCGTAGCAAACCAGATATTTCCTTCCCGGTCCCGGATAATTTTGTTGATTTTAGCAGAAACCAGATCTGCGTTAGTGGAAGCCTCAAAAATGCCCTTATGAAAAGATGCGACGCCATGCTCTGTTCCGAAGATAAGGGTTCCGTCCTGGGCCACATACATTGACCATGTGGAAATTGAATCAAGGAAAATTCCTGTTTTGACTTCTTCAAGGATTCCGTTATTAAGGCAGACCAGACCATTTTCAGCAAGGCCAATCCAAAAAGTTCCGCTCAAATCCTGAATGATTGATGTAGCAAAATAAGTACCGAACCGCTCGTCAATCTGCGGTATAGTGTGGAAAAGGCCTTCAGAAAAGAGAAAGAGGCCGTTTTCATTTGATGTGATAAGCCAGACTCTGCCGGCCGTGTCGCAATACAATGAAACGGCTATAATTCCCTTGGAGACCGTACCTGCCTGAAATTGAGGCGTGATAAGATGCCCGTGCGGGGTGAGATAAATAACACCAGCAGCTGTTCCAATCCAGATATTGCCGTTTTTATCCTCGCAAAGGGCACGAACAGAATTGTTGGGGAGACCATTCTGCGTGGTATAGGACTTGCTCGTACCGTCCGGGAAGATTTTATGAACGCCCTCATCATTAGATCCAATCCAAATGTTTCCTTTTGAATCTTCGAGAATCGTGCGTACTGAAGAAAACTTGTAGTCATTAGCCCGGCTTCGTCTGATATTTGTAAAAGCAACGCCGTCGAAACGAACCAGACCTTCATAAGTACCAATGTTGAGATAGCCGTCTTTTGTCTGAACAATATCATTTGCAGTTGTTCCAGTAAGACCGCCAAAAGAATTCCAGGTCTGGTAAACATAATTGTCAAGAAAAGTCTTCTGCGCAAACAAAGAGCAGCAGACTGAAAAAACGAATGACAAGAAAAAACACTTTTTCATTCCTATATTATAAAGTGAAATAAAACAATTCACAATGAAAAAAAACAAAATAAAAAAAAAACAGCCACCGGCTATGAGGTTAGGAGCCAGTGACTGTCAGGTTTGTTTGTTTTGTTGCCCCTTGCGATTTGCTTGGGGCTTTTTGATTTTTTGGGTTACTCGGTTACGAGCTCGACTTTGGTGATTGTTACACCTGTACCATAGAATTTGATTCCATTGTTCGTAATTCTTTCAATGTTTGATGCTGAGAACTTAACAGTAGCACTAGTTCCCCAGACCCAAAGGGCTTTACCTTCAGCATCGCCACTATTCGCAATCATGCAATCGCCTTCAGCACTTTCGAATGGTGTAATATCGCTCCAATCATCCTGTGCCATAATTCTAATTGTTGTTGCATCCTGAACAAAGCTAGAAATTGTGAACTTCAAACCAACGAATGTTTTTCCAGCAAACTTGTCTTTATTGATCACATCACCGCTAGCATCACCTTTCGCCCAGTCAAGTTCTGCTTCACCAGTCCAAATAGTTGTATCAGCAGCTGCTGGTGCTGGATCTACTACAGTCTGATTTTCAGCAACTTCTTTTGTTACAGAGAATTCTGTAAAGTAGATTGTTGCATTCTCAAGGTCAGCTGTCGCACCATCTTCGTCATAATCAATTACGAACACAAATGCATCAGCTTCATCAGATGTCGGTGCTTTTTTCAAAGTGATTTCTTTTGTAACTTCAAATCCTGTTGTTTTAAGTTCAGCAGAATCCCCCCAATCCCAGAGATTTGAATAACCGCCAGCTGCTGTGTTATCCATGAAATAGAACTGTGGCGTAAAGTCTTTTGTAGAAACACCTTTCATTACTACAGTGATTTTGTCTCCAACTGCCAGACCGTTCAATTTGTCATCTGGGCGCACAGCAACTTTAGCCTGAATGCCATGATTAGAAGTTGAGTATTCATTATTAACAGTTGTTACTTCTTTTACAGTTCCTTCAGGTTTTGTTACAACAACTGGAGTCTCCGGGTCACTTGCTGGTGTCTCAGGATCTGCCGCTGGTGTCTCTTCTGGGTCAGTCTGTGGAGCAGGTTCTGTGCTTTCTGTTTCAGCAGCACTTTCACTGTCTCCGCCTGGAGCTGGAGTAGCAGATGCATCTGCAAATGCTGGAAGCCAAATATCCTGTGAATCTCCAGATTCAGTTCCAAGCATGCCATAGCTATCACCATCTTCCTGCAAAGCGAAGATAATTGACGGTGCTTTTGTGCTGTTACTTACTGTTGCCGAAAGAACCTGAACTGTGATTTCAGTTCCCTGTGTAAGTGTTCCTGTAAGTCCAAGTCGTTTACGAGCGTCAGTTTTTCCATATGCTGGAGTTGCCCACTGATTCGGTACAATATTGAACTCAGCGAAATCCTTTTCTACTGCATCTCCATTACCAACTTTTACAGAAAGTTTGAGGTTTGAAATATCAATCTTCAATCCGTCTGCATCTTTTGTTCCATCGTTGTCAATCTGGAGAACATAACCAATGATTGAAGCATCAGCAATATCTTTTGTAAGTTTTACAGTATAAGCCTTGCGAACTGCAGAGTATGTAACAGGTGTGATTGTCTGACCAGCACCTTCACCACCCTGCTCCTGTCCAGAGCCGCTTTCACCACCCTGTTCACCAGAACCTTCTTCGCCATTCTTTACGAATTTCAGCTCTGTGTAGTCGATATGGATTGTTTCAGTCTCACCTTTTCCAACAACCGCAAAATATGTACTTTCGTCACCAGTTCCCCACGGTTTCTGCGTAATTTCAAAAGTATGTGTAATATTAAATTCAGCAGGAACATCCAGTACATATTTCTCAGCAAGTTCACCCCAATATCCAGTTAGACCAGCGGTTGGTGTTGTATCAACAATGAAGAATTCACCTTTGAATGCTCTGCTTGCCTTTCCCTTGAAAGTCATTGTAACTTTATCACCTACATCGAGACTAGCAATACCTGTACTTCCTTTATACTGAAGGTTACCCTTGTCCCACTCATTCTCAGGCATATCAAATGAACCTGTAGCTGCAACACCGCTTCCACTTCCGCCGTTTCCACTACTTCCGCTTCCACTAGAACTTGAATTAGTCGGTTTATTCACAACTCCAGCTTCTACGAACGGATCTGATTCATCAAGTCCATCGCTACACGAGATTGCGCCCGCAACGAGAGAAAGAGCCATGAATGCGCCAATTGTGTTTCTTACAAACTTTTTCATATTTTCCTCCTTTTTTAATTAAAATTAGAAATTCTTGAATTTGAGAGTGAACGGTACACTTACGAGCCAAGATTTGTTGTATTGAGCCTTGTGATATTCTGAAAGCTGATCAACTTTTACACCAACATCAACTTCCAATCCAGAAACCATAAAGTCTACGCCGGCTTTGTAGCTCAAGTTGAATGAATCTTTGAAATGCTTATCCAAAAGCCAGACTCGTGTGACTGTGTTGCCCCATCTTGCATCGTCCTGATTTGAAGCGAGCTGAACATATGGCTTAACATCATCAAGGTTTCCGTGTGAGCCAGTGTTGTATTCAGCCTTGAAGTTAAGTTCCATGTAGTTGACATCTGTTTTTGCATCACCCCATCGGAAAGTAAACGGTGCATGGAGATAGAATTTGAATCCTTCCCAGTTGATTTCGCTGTACATATCAAGACACATACCGTTGAGCTCCCATTTCTGGTCTTTTGCGTTGTAGTCAAGACCAAAAATCGGCTGAATGAATGAATATGTCAGTTCGTCTGAGACTCCAACACCAAAGCGGATTACACTCCATGTATCATCTCGTGTTGTCTTGTCTCGTCCACCGTTTCGGTAAGAAGCCTGGAACTCGAATTTATCCCAGTAATAGCGCGCACCAATACCCCAAGGAGCGATGTAGGTTTTTGTTTTTCCTTCTCCATCTTTGTTGTAGAAGCTTGAAGTGTCTTTGTTTTCATCTGATGTAACATGTCCTTTCACACCAGGAGTAATACCTGCGTTGATGATAAGTCCGTCAATCGGCATGACTTCTGTACCAAAGCCCCATCCTTCGACATCGTTACAGTTGATGTAAGCCGGGTGTTTGGCCCAGTCACGCTCTGTTACAGCGAACGGGCTACCGACCTTCCATTCGTCGATTTTTTCTTTGAAATGCTTATCGCATCCTACATATCCAACCTGAAGTTTGAGCTGGTCAATTGGTTTGAACCAGACATAGGTTCTTCGGAAATAAGCCTGCCATTCGTTTTCCTCGTCAGCTGTAGCACTCTTATACCACATTGCAAGATGTGCGCCGGCATTTCCATTATCAACTTCGAGAATAATTCCATCGCCTGGGTTGTCAATCTGTTTTAATTGCTTATTAGAGAGATAAGACCATTCCTTATCGCCAGTGTCCTTGTCCTTTTCCACATTAAGCAAATTACCAGTCATTCTGATATTTGCCTTAATGTCAACAGCAAAAGCAGAGCCGACAGCAAGCCCCGCAAAAATACATACAGCCGACAGATTTTTTGCAATCTTTATGATAGCCATAATTTTTTCCTCCTCGTTTTTTATTATGGCTTCATTATTTGTCAACATTTAGCAGAAAAATATTATTTTTTTGCACCAAATACTAATGTTTTGTCTGAAAATTACACTTTTTTTGCGAACTTGTATTTTTCTGAGATTTTCTAGAGAAAAAAAGGTGGGCACCTGCATAGGAATTTGTAATTCCATACAGACGCTGGATTTGGGATTGGTTAGTTTGCGGATTCCGAAGCAAGAGCCTTCAGTTCATCAAGAGACAGCCCGGAAGCTTGCGAAATTTGTTCATTAGAAAGGACATGCATTGAAAGCAGGTTCTTTGCCATTTCAATTGCTTTGTTTCGTTCGCCCTGTTGAATGCCTTCTTGCAATCCCTGCTCCCTGGCTTTTTTAATTCCGTTGTGCATTGAGGCATGGCGGTCTTCCATGGCTTTGAAGATTGAATTCTGGCGGACCCAGTTGAGTTCGTCCTGGCTCACAGTCAAAAGTGATGATTTCGCGCTCATAAGTCCTCCTTCGCTCTTTATTATCGCATCGATATAGCCCGTTTGTCGCTCGTCATCGGCGTAGGACAGGAACAGCCCCCATTTTTCGAGCTTTGAGAGCGATTCGACCGGTTTTCCGAGCAGTCTGTGAATCTTTATCAGGTCAAAGAAAATCACATTCAGCTTGCCGGAAAGCTGCCTGCCGTTTTCCTTTCTCATACTATACCACGAGAGGGGCGAATTGTCATCTTTATCGAACTCAAAATTGAGCACTGAAATCTGATACGCCGCCGGAGTGCCCCAGTCATCACCGATTCTGTTATTCGTACTCAGGAGCCTCGCAAGCTGAATCTCCGCACGAGCGCCATAGTCGTAATTTTCCTGACGGGTCTGCATTTCTAGGTCTATCCTCTCGCCATCATCAAATTTTACGCTGACATCGAAGCTCATCTGGGACTCGGTGATTATCTGAACAGGCGGTTCGTTCTGCATGACCTGAACTTCCTTGACCGGACGGTTCAAGACTGTCGAGATGAAATCCTTCAATGCGGCGTCTGAATCCGGGGTTCCGGCTGTGAACATTGCCTTGAACGACGCATCACAGCGAGGGTTAAGTAACGCTGTCGGGGACGGTCGAAAAGTTTGATTTGGGGTTGTCATTTTGTACCTTCCTCATTTTCAAATAAATTTTCTGTAAGAGTCGAGAAGCTTCAGAAGTCTGGAACCTTGCTTCTTTTTCCTTACACATATTTATTTGAAAAAATTCTGAGTTTTCGGCAACAATTAAATATAATTTTTTGTTATATTTGCCTTTTCCTGCTTTTCTTCCGATAATAAAAGCATGACTACACGAAAAGCCGTATTTTATACACTCGCATTTTTTCTTTTTGTTCTGATTGTTCCGCAGCTTTGTGCCCAAAATGAAAGCATGACCCCAAAAGAAGCCGCTGCTGCACGGCAAAAGCTCGTTGATTATTCAAAGCAGTTCATCGGAAAACCTTATGTCTCAGGCGGAATCGGCCCCAATTCATTTGACTGCTCAGGCCTCATTTTCACGGTCTCACGAGAATCAATCGGAAAGCAGCTTCCAAGAACAACAAAAGCAATCTACAACTTCTGCCAGGAAATCGACGCAAAGGAAAGAGAAGCAGGCGACCTGGTATTCTTTAAAACCACATCAAGCGGAGAAGTCTCCCATGTTGGTCTCTACATCGGCTCAAGCCAGTTCATCCATGCCGTGAGCGACGGCCCAAACACAGGAGTAATCGTCTCCTCCCTCAAGGAAAACTACTGGAAATCACACTATTACTGCACAAGGCGATATCTTCCGGCATCAAATTCAGAAAAACTGGCTGACACAAACCCAAATAGTCCGGCAGCAGACAAGACTTCCACAAAATCTTCCGGCAACGCATCTTTCGTCTCAACAAAGAAAATCGTCCGCTCTGACAACGATTCTTTCCTCAAGTCGCTTGTAGTTGACAGTTCAATCTCTCTTAACTGGAGTTTTTTCACACCGGAATATTTCAGACTCAACGGCCGGGGTTTCGACTTTCTTGTTCACGCCCGCTATGCCGGAAAAGACATTCAGCCTGGTTTCGGAACAATTTTCAGGTACGATGCCGGCACAGGAAACTTCCAGATGCCGTTAATCTTCTCTTTATCACTGAACGAATTTTTCAGGTTTTATGCAGGTCCGGTCATTTCATTCGGAAAAGCGACACAACCAGGAGACCCGGATATTGATATCGAAAATTCATTCTTCCCTGGAATTCTCGGGTTTACTTTCAGCACACCGGGCATCAAAGTCGGTAAAACATTGCTCTCGCTGGTTCAGGACATCCATTACACGGTCTTCAACGACACAGACGGAAGCGCCCTCTCATTCGGGAAAAGCATCACGACAGGTCTGGTTTTTGCGACAGGTATCCGGGTAACCCTTCCTTTAAAAAATGTTTTATAATTTTAGAATGAAAAATTTATGTGCCAGTTTTTTTAATCTTCCGCCCTTCCGCAGCTCACTAACGCTCGGTCGCCTTGCGACTGGCTTCGCCACTGCTCCACGGCGGGGCAGGCTTTTTCTAGCCGCTATCTTGATTTTCTCCACCTTTATTGTTTCCTGCAAACCGCAAATTTCAATCAAGGCAGGAAAGTCCGACGATGCGACAATTTTATTCTCAACAGGATTTTCCGAGTCCACAGCAAAAACCTTGCAGACTCTGACCGGCTCAGACACAAATGCCCCTCTTTTCAACAAAAACGATCTTCTTCAATTATTAAAGTCAACAGGCGCTGTAAACACGAGTGCGGCCCTTCCCGGCCCTAACGAAATTGCTGCAAGCGGAACCCTTCCCCAAGTCTCAAAAAATCCTCTTTATCAGACAGGAATCCTTACAAAAAGCGAAAAATCACTCAGTCTCACCATAGGCCCAAAAGAGATTTCAGCCTTTTACGAGCTTCTGAACGACGACGCAAAATCTTACCTGGATTTAATGATGATTCCGGCCCTGATCGGCGAAAAAATGGACGCCAAAGAATACGAGGATTTGCTCTCGTCTATGTACGGTCCCAGCTTCGCCCAGGAAATCGTAAACGGCAAATTAACGATAAGCCTCTCTTCCCCAGACGGCCGCCGGACACTCAAAGAGACAGTCCCCCTCGGGGAACTGTTAACCGCCAGCGAAGAAAAATCCTGGTCAATTAAGTTCTAGTCACACAGAATGCGCCAATCACAGCAGAAAGCAATCCTACAAAAACCGTGAGGCCCAAAAAATGCACCGGCGGGAATGTTGAAATAGCCAGGGCACCAAAAGAAAGTGCCGTGGTCAAAAATGAGAGGAAAATCGCAAAACTCGTCAGCTTTTGCGATTTCTT
The DNA here is from genome assembly GCA_946611835.1 of uncultured Treponema sp. Lineage (GTDB taxonomy): Bacteria > Spirochaetota > Spirochaetia > Treponematales > Treponemataceae > Treponema_D. The sequence goes on from CAMOEE010000013.1 coordinate 14,024, forward strand.
TTCTTTTTTGCTTTCTCCGGCCTCAACAGCATAAATTATGTAGTCCAGCCCCAGGCCAAAAACCAGAACCAAAGCCGTAATCGGGAAAAAACTCAGGTGTATCCTGCACAAAAGCAGGACTGCCGCAGTCACCAGGGTTACCAAAAACGGCACAAAGGCAATTTTCAGCACAAGAAGGGGCCTGTAGCAGAAACATAAAATCGCAATGACAATCACAAAAGCAAAGACCAGCATTTTGAGCATGGTTTTCGAAAGAATATCCAGCTGTGAGGAAATATCCTTAACCTTGTTAACAAAGAAAATTCCCTCATGGGAGTCAGCGTATTCCCGGAAAAACAGCTCTTCCTCTGACTCTGCATGAAGAGGCATAACACAGGAATAGAAGGCACCATCAATCTCACCTATCCAAAGGTTTTCAATCGCATCCCGGATAGTTGACGGAAGATTTGAATCCGTGGGGTGGACGAAAGATTTTTCTAACGAACGGTAGTTTTTTTCGTATTGGGAAACAAAATCGCCAGTTTTCTTCACGGCATCGCTTTCCCCAGCCGACTCGTTGACGCCGGAAGTCTTGCTTTGTGAAAAGCCATCCCCTGAGCCCGATTCACCAAAGCCCAATGCGTCATACTGCATTTTAACGAGAGGGAGAAGATTCTTCGCCGCCAGATAACTTTCTTTCTGGACTTTCTCAGACGGGATAAATTGTACTAACGAAAGGTAGCTTCCTAATTTTTTGTCATCAATCGCCGAATCCAGAAACTCGGAAAGTTCCTCATTCTTTTGCAGGAGTTTTTCCTCGGAATCAGCCTTGACTATAAAATACCAGCCGCTTGCCCCTGTATTCAAAACCCTGGCCGAAGTAATTTCATTCTGGAGCATTTTCTTCGACATCGAATAAAGTTCCTGTATGTTGTTCTGAATCTTTAACGAACGATAGTTAGTAACTATCACTATCAAAGACAAAATTAACAGCAAAAGTGGAAGAGCCCGGACCAAAGCGTTCGGAATCCCCCAAAACCGCTTAGTCGAGACATCTCCAAGCCGACTTCCCCAATTCAGAATCGACAAATCCCTTTTTTCCGGAATTTTCAGCATGGGATAGAGAGCCACTACCGAAAGGTAGGCTGCAGCAAGACCTGTGAACAAAAATACGCTCACCTGCTTCAAAAGCGGGAAAGGAGCAAAAAACAGGGCGGCAAAACAAATCTCTGTCGAGGCAAAACCAAGGGAAATTCCACGGAAAATATGCTTTCGGACGGTATCCCCCGAATCGCAATCAGGATTTGCCTTCCAATTTACAAAATAATGAATCGAATAATCAAGGCAGGTTCCAATCAGAGTCGTTCCAAAAACAAAAGTCAGGACATGGATTCCACGGAAAAACAAAAGCACCGAAAGAAAACCAATCCCGCATGAAAAGGCGACTGCCAGAGCCGAAACAAGGGCAGGCACAATCGAACGGAAGATATACAGAAAGACGATCACAATCAGCACAAGAGAGACCGTCGAAATCACCGAAATCTGCGCCTGAGCCGAGCTGGAACTTTCATAGCTGTGGAAGGGCACACCGGAAAAAATAAAATCAAGCCCGCCTGAGCCAAGCCCTCCATCATTCTGAGCCTGCCGGAGAATCCCCGCCATAACATCGTAAATATTCTTAACGGTATTTTTTTTACTTGCCAGGGCTGAACCTTTTTCTGAAACCCTCCCCCGGAGCAAAACATAGAAGTCACCGTCTTTCTCACAGAAAAGCACTTCATCTCTGAGAGACATATTCGTACTTGATGCGGCTCCGCCATCCAGAAGCTTGTGCAAATTCCTCTCGCTGAGCAAAAAAGGGTCTTCTTCCAGGTTCGCCAGCTCCGAAATAGAAAAAGCCCCGTAAACGCTGGAAAGAGCCTGGTCCGCAATCTCCGAAGCCCCGTCAGCCACTAGAAGTTTGCGGCTCTCTTCATCAATGAGTGCAAAACGATTTTCATGCAGCCATTTGGTAATTTCTGCAATCGTAGACGAATCCACATAAAGCGTGAGGGAATCAAAAAAATCAGGATTTACCCGCCCCTCTTCATCAAGATAATTTGAATAGAGTTTTTCTGCGGCTAGCTTTGCTTTTTCAAAAGAATCAGCCTTCGCAAGAATCGTAACAGCCCTCCCGGTTTTTGAGCCAAGGGCATTGTCAGCCTTCTGAACCTCATGCAGGCTGGAAGATGGCGGAAGAATCTCAAAAAGACTCGTTCCGAATGATATTTTTGGGGAAATTAAAAGTGAGACAAGAAAAGCGGAAAGGATCAGGCCGTGAAAGCAGAACCAGATTGCAGGAAAGAATTTTTTATGCCCGACAAACACGGCCGACCCTCCAGAATTTTATTTTCCGCTGAACAAAGCTTTTTCTTCGTCAGACAGAGCTTTGGGGTAAGAATAATTTGAGAACTCGTATTTTGTGAAATCCCCGCTAGGCTCATTCAAAACGACTGAATCAATTGAAGAGCGGCCAGCCATCTCAATCTGCGAGATAAATCCCTTTACGGATGAATCTTTCGGAACAAGGACAGCATTCCACTTATCAGCGCTTCCTTTGAAATCAATGTCAAAATTCTTTGTAAGGGCATCAGCATTTCCGTTAAAGAGCGATGTAATCAGCGTTGAGACCTGCTCAAAAGTCGCATTTCCTCCGGCCGCCATCACGGATTTTTTTCCCTGAGCCGAAGTCTGTACGATTCCGCTTTTTGTGATTGCCATTGACGAGGCGATTGGTTTCTGAGTATTCCACAGGATTCCGTCCTCAACAGCGACAATAAATGTTCCCGACGATTTGATTTCACGGTTGATTTTCTTAATCTTTTTAATCTGATTAAAATTTCCCTTTGAAATCTTGTTTTTTGCGATGTTAGCACAGACCTCGTTTAATGCGGCCGGCGTATCCTTAGACTGAGCCACAAGAGCAGAACCTGCGGCAAGGGCAAATGCAAGGGTAAGAGCGAAAATCTTCTTCATTTTAATCATTTTGGAATCCTCCGTTAGCCAATAATTTCTCTACTTTTTCCGTCCAGACCTTTGGCAGGACAAATTGTGTTTCTCCAGTTCTTGTATCGATGCACATTTGGGTGACCGAACCTTTTGTGGTGAGCTTGCCAGTCTTCGCATTGTAAAGCTCAAACTGAATTTTAATCATATTTTCGTATTCGGCAAGAGTCGCCTTTGCCCGGCAAGTGTCACCAAAGTGCAATGAGCGGACATATTTTATCCTGACATCAACCACAGGATAGCTGTAGCCTGAGTCTTCCATTGCGATGTAATTATAGCCGATTTTATCGAGAAGAGCGCATCTTGCCCTCTCAAAATAATTGATGTAATTTCCGTGCCAGACAATTTTCATTGAGTCCACTTCAAAGAAATCTACCTTGAATTCAACTTCTGTAGAAAGTTTCATAACAGCTCCAAATCTCCTATTTTACGCTCATCTTAAAGACACCGTCCCAGTCTTTTGGCGGCGGATTATTCTTGAAATGTCTTATTCTATCTAAAAACACCACGGACGGCAAATCGTTATACTTTACCGCACATTCCGAGAAGCATTTCTCACTCTCTTCCCACTTTTGCCCCCTGTAAAAGTGTAAGCCTTTCTCAAAAAGATTTTTGATTTCATTGAGTTTTTCAGAGGCCTTATTCTTTTCAGCCAAATTCTTTTGCTGAAGCAACTCATAGATTCTTACAGGCTCGGTCTTTCCTTTAACAGTTATAAAATCCAGTTCCCTGCAAATAAAATTATCCTTGAGTTTCTGGAAAACCGCCTCGCTGATTATTGATTTTGAGCCATAAGCCTTATTAGCGCCCTCCAGTCGTGCCGCCAGATTTACCGTATCACCGATTGAAGTAAAGTCCTTGCGGGTTTGAGAGCCGACTGAGCCAAAAATTACGCTTCCAGTGTTGATTCCGATTCCAATTGAAACATAAGTGCTTCCGTCTTCCATGGAAATTTCCTGCTGTTCCCGCATTGCCGCCCGAATCTCCATAGCGCTCTTGCAGGCGTTGATTTCCTTGCGGGGGCCGGAGAAAAAGGCCATCATCTCATCACCAACGAATTTATCCACATCGCCGCCGTTATCAAGGATAATCTGAGTCTCAATGTCTAGGTAGCGGTTAAGAATATCTACGACCTTTTTGGGCGACATTCCCTCACAAAGCGAAGTAAAACCACGGATGTCAGTAAAGAGGAAGCACAAATCCCGGGCCGAAGTGCTCCTTTTGCGTGATTTTGACTCATCACCGATTTTTTCGGCATGCTGAAGTGTAGAAAACGAAACAAAAGGCATGATTCCCCGAATCAGGTTGACCATTTCGCCTGTTTCAAGTGACAAATCCTTGATTTCATCGTTCGTTTTTATCGTGTCAGAAAATTTTATTGCCCCGGAAGCATCTTTTACCGAGCCGTTGATTACTTTTTCGATTGAATCCGATGTTTTCCGGACATTCTTGCGCAAAAAAAGGAGAGGGTTAAAGATATAGTCAGAAAGTATCACCGAAAGAAGCACAGTCAGATACAAAAAGAGAGCGACCATCGTAAGAACGAAAACCTTGGTACGGAAATATTGCCGCATAAGGACCTGCTGCTTATAAGTTACGATTGAAAATCCTTTCAGCAAGCGCCCCGCCTTTCTGCCAAAGGAAACAGGATAGATGTATTTACAGGTCTGATTCTCGCTGTTAAAGACATAATTCTTTTTGTATTCGCCGCTTTTGTACCTTCTGAGATATTCAAGGACCTGCTCCGTCGTGAGAGATTTTTCGGAGTCATCAATTTCTTTCGGGCTGCCTGTCGTATATGCAAAAATATTAAACTGAGGAAGGCTGTCAGAAAGCTCCCAGTTTTCGAGATAAACGGAATCTTTATCATAAGTTATGATGATGTCTATCCGCTCAAAAGGCGTGTCTGCAAATTTGTTAGATTCGCCCTGCTCCTTAAAGAAAGCCGCAATCTTCTCATATTCTCCGTCGGCAGAATCATAAATATCGGCGGTATGCTCAGCCTGTGCCCGTCCCACATCGCTCACAGCCTCGATGAACATTCTCTTGTAGCTGTTCAAAATCAAAAGCATGAAAGAAATCAGAATCACGCTGATTAGGCCCATGATTACGAATGTGAATTTGCGTTTGATTGAAAGTCTGTGTTTTTTCTGGGAGAATTCCTTCCTGACTTTCCGATATTCAACATATTCAGGATTAATCGAACGGTGATAAAGAATTTCATAAAAAGTAAGAAGGACATGCTCAACAAGGGCAAGGGCAAAAGCAAGATAAATATAGAAAGGAACTTTTGAAAACCAGGCCCCGGAATTCGCATTCAGGACAAGGCAGACAGCCGCGCAAAAAATGTATGCCGAAAAAGCCACAAAACAAAAAATAATGCTGAGATTCTTTAATTTAAATCCACGGTACTTTTCAAGGAAATAAGACACAAAGGAAAAGACCGAAGCAAGAGGAAGAAGATAAATGAGCCAGAGCAAAAAGCGCAGGGCCGAAAATCCGAGATTCAGATTGTGGTCAAAAGGAAGACGAAAAGCAAAAATCCATGCCAGAGCCTCATCACCGACATTCTTATAAAGGTCAAGTGGAGCAAGACTGATTGGGGCGGCAAACAAAACAAGAAGAAGACCGCTCGAAAAAAAGCGGAAAAAATCTGAATTTAAAGCACGATTTCCAAAAGAAGAAAAATTCTCGGCATTGAACAGTGCAAAAAAAGAATGTACCTTCCGAGAGATATTGTTTATAAAATTTTCCACACCCACGGAAGAATAGTATCAAATTTCCTTATTTTTCGCTATCATCTTGTTATGAAAAAGGAAACTCAAAAGCACAGCCAGAGAATCGATATTCTTTTTGAAGATGAATACATCTGTGTCATTAACAAGCCCGCAGGAATCCTGAGCGTTCCCAGCCAGTCAAAAGACAAATCCGCCCTCACTGTCCTCGAAGAAATCATGCGTCGGAACGGAAGCTATTCAGCAAAACACCGCCCCTTTGCAGTCCACCGCCTCGACCGTGAAACAAGCGGAGTCATGATGTTTGCCCTAACTGAAAACGCCCAGAAAAAGATAATGGACAGCTGGCACAAAATGGTCAGCGAGCGCCTTTACCGTGCCGTAGCCGAAAATCCAAAGAATCCCAAAAAACTTCTTCCTCTCTCAGGTCTTATCGACGACGATTTGGCTTTCAATGCCAGAAACATCGGCTTTGTTCCCAAAAAAGACGGAAAAACTGATGAATTTGGAGAAAGCAAAAAGGAGTTGAAGACTGTTCCCGCCCGCACCCACTTCACCACAGTTCTGAGGGGAAAGACCCACACCCTTTTCGAGCTTTCTCTGGACACAGGCAAAAAGAACCAGATTCGCGCCCATCTTGCATCAAAAGGTTACCCCCTGGCTGGAGACAAGAATTTCCGGGCAAAAACAGACAACTTTGACAGACTTTGCCTTCATGCCACCACGCTGGAATTCACCCACCCTTTCACGGGTCAGAAGATGCGCTTTGAAGTCCCCGAGCCTAAAGAATGGAAGCTTTACGTCGAAAAGGGCGACTCAAGTGTCATTTCAAAGGATTCGCCTCACTCAAAATCAGACAAATCCTTTAAAAAACAAGAATCCTTCACACCCGCCAGAAGAAGGCTGAGCGCGAAGGAAAAAGCTCACATGGACTTTATCACGCAAGGAAAGTTGCGTTAATTCTTGAAAGAGCCGAAAAGCCTATTGCTTAGGCTCTTCAATCTGCCCTGTAGCAAGAATCAAATCATAAGGCGTCATGGCATAGTCGCACTTGATTTTTCGGGAAGCCAGGGCATGAGCCAATGAAGCGCTGATTGCGGCATCAAGAGACTTTCGGTGCTGAGCCAGAAGGGCTGCAATCAAGCCGCTAAGAACATCGCCGCTTCCGGCTTTTGCAAGGCAGGGCCGGCCAAAAGGATTTATAAAGAGCTTGAACTTGTATCCATCGAAGTGTGCGATAAGAGGATTTGCACCCTTGAGAACCAGCGTTTTCTTTGGGAATTTCCGGCAGAATTTTTCGGCAAACTCCATTCGTTTGAGGATACATTCTTCGATTGAGAAATCACCCAGATCACAGTTTTTGAGCATTCCTGCAAATTCCTTAGGATGCGGAGTGATGACAACGCCCTTCTCCTTTTTCTCAAGGAAAGTCTTAAGCCCGCTGGCAAGACAGGCATCGGCATCAATAACGCATTTTATGCTTGCGTGCTCCAGAATATAATCAAAATACGGCTGAATGGCCTCGTCTTTAAGCCCCAATCCCATTCCAAAAGCGATTACACTTGTTTTTTCTGGAATTTCAGAAGACACCATAAGCTCCGGGAACATATCCAGCCCCTTTTTAGAGCTGTTTTTGTGAACTAGAGTGACAAGCCCCGCACCAAACCTGAGTGCGGCCGAACCTGCTATGGCAGCCGCTCCCTGTTTTTCACCGCTTGCAATCGCAACATGCCCGAAGGACCCCTTGTTCACATTGCACAAAGCCCTGTGAGGGAGAAGCAAATCGCTCTCTTCGAGCAGCATTCCCTTTACAAGATTGGAATTAGTTGAATTCTCATAAAGACGACGGTTTACGCCAAGCTCAGCACATCTCACCTGGCCAACGAAATCTTTCGCCATATCACTGAAAAGGCAGGCCTTAAGGGCACCCATAGTAATTGTTAAATCTGCAACGAAAGCTCCCTCTGCAACCGTTCCGTCCTCATGCAAGCCGGTGGGAACATCACATGCAATCTTAAAGCACTCACAGGCATTCATGTCGCCCAAAGTGCCCTGAGTCTTTTCATCCAGTTCATCATGAAAACCGCTTCCAAAAACACAATCAACGATAATGTCAGTGAAGCGAAGGTCATAAAAAGACAAATCCTCTCGCTTTACGAATCTAACACCGCATTTTTCGGCACGATCAGCCTGAAGCTTACAAAGCTGGCTTTTTGGCTCAAAAAACTGAATGATGCTGACATCGTAATCAAAACGGAGTTTGCGAGAAAGAGTATAACCGTCGGCACCATTGTTTCCGCCACCACAAAGGATAAGGATTTTTTGCGGTTTGCGACGATCTGTGCATGGGGGAGCAGGATTTCGAATGGCCATCTCCAGAGACATGGCGGCATTTTCCATCATTATTTCTTCGGTCAGGCCATAAGAGGCACGGCAAGATGCGTCTAGCTTTTGGGTATCAAGGTAAAATTTTTGCATATCATTTTTATTTTACCCTATTTTTACAATAAAGCTAGTTTAAATT
>CAMOEE010000014.1 GCA_946611835.1 uncultured Treponema sp.
TCAATGCGGAGAAGTTCATTCAGAGAAAGTGAGGAAGAAGATTTTATCGTAAAAGATTTCATTTTCTGGCTTTAATAGCCCAGCTCTTCGCCGACAAGGATGATTTTGATTCGCCCTTTTACCCGGCAAATGCGGTGGCGGACAAAGACTGCACAGATATCCTTTTCGTCAGCAAGGGCAAGCCTTTTTGCGTTTTTTGGGGCCGCGACTTTGAGGGCACGCTCCTCAAGTTCTGCTTCGCTCTTTACGATTTTGTTGATTCCGACGAGAGCGACCACAGAATCAGGCCCGAAGGTGATTGCGGCGACCCGGTTACCGTTGCCGTCAATGTTGAAAAGAACTCCGTCCTCGCTCACCGCATTGAAGCTGGTAAGGAAGGTGTCAGCCGTGAGGCCCTTTCGCATAAGCTCGTATTTTTCTTCGGGAGTCTTGCCTGTGGCCCGGTCAATTACCTTGTACTTGCCCTTTTTAACACGGTCGAGCAATCCAGATTCCTCGATTGAGACAGAGCCGCCCCAAGAGACAGACGAGCCTTCAGGAATATAAGAAAGAGCCTTCTCAACAGCCTCAGCCTTGTTAGCGACGAAAACTGCCTCAAAACCTCGTTTTTTTAGATTTCCGATAATTTTCTGAATATCCATAGATTTTCCTTTTTTTAACCACAGATTACACAGATTATAAGGATTAAAAATTTAATCTGTGACATCTGTGTAATCTGTGGTTTATTTATTTTGAAGCGAATTTCTTTTTCAATACGAGCAATGTTCCTGTAAGAAGAAGAGCGCCCGCTATCCATGAGATGATTCCGCTTACGAGGATACCAAAAGTCTGTGTGAAGCCCGCTACAATGTATGTGACGAATGAGACAGCACCGACTGTAATGGCGTAGGGAAGCTGGGTTGAGACATGGTTTACATGCTCACACTGGGCTCCGGCACTTGCCATGATAGTTGTATCCGAAATCGGAGAGCAGTGGTCTCCTGCTACAGCACCTGCCATACAGGCGGAGATTGAGATTATTCTCAAGGGGTCAGAGCTTCCCGGGAAAACTGCGATACAAATAGGGATAAGGATTCCGAAAGTTCCCCAGCTCGTTCCAGTTGCAAATGCGAGGAAAGCTGCAATAACAAAGATGATTGCAGGAAGGAAGTTCTGCAAGCCCTTTGCGCTGCCCTCAACGAGACCTGCGACATATTTTGAAGCGTCAAGCGAATCTGTCATTGCTTTAAGAGTCCAGGCCAGAGTAAGAATCAAAATTGCAGGAACCATTGCCTTAAATCCGTCCGGAATACAAGCCATACAATCCTTGAAAGAAAGAACTCGTCGAACCTGATAAACTGCAATCGTAAGAACCAGAGCTGCGAACGAGCCAAGAACAAGACCTACAGAAGCATCACTGTTTGCAAAAGCATCAACGAAATTTTTGTGCTCTTCTCCGCTTGCAAAGAATCCGCCTGTGTAAATCATGCCGATTGTACAAAGCACGATGAGGCTGACAATCGGGAAAACAAGGTCAAATACTGTTCCGCAGGTGGAAATTTTTTCTTCGGCATCTTCTAACATGTCGTTCCGACTGTTCTCATATTTTGCCATTGTTCCGAATTCAAAATTCATGAAAACAAGAAGGAACATCATACCGATTGTGAAGAAAGCATAGAAGTTGAAAGGAATTGCCTTGCAGAAAAGGGCAAGACCGTTCTCTCCTTCGCTTACAAAGCCTGCGACAGCTGCTGCCCATGAAGAAATAGGAGCGATGATACAAACAGGAGCTGCAGTTGCATCAATCAGATATGCGAGTTTTTCGCGCGAAACCTTGTATTTTTTGGTAATCGGCCGCATGACCGAGCCGACTGTGAGACAGTTGAAGTAATCGTCGATGAAAATAAGAACACCGAGACAGATTGTTGCAAGCTGGGCTCCGACTTTTGACTTAATGTGTTTTTTTGCCCATTCACCGAAGCTGGCAGAACCACCGGCGTTGTTCATGAGGGCAACCATTGTTCCAAGAACTACAAGGAACACAAGGATGCCGACATTCCAGGCGCTTGAAAGCTGCTTAATCATTCCTTCTGAGAAGACATGTGTGAAAAATCCAGTGAAGCCACTTCCGGCGTCAATAGCAAAGAATGCACCGCCAATCAAAATTCCAATAAAAAGCGAAGAATAAACTTCTTTTGTGATAAGTGCCAGCGCAATAGCTACGATTGGCGGCACAAGAGAGAAAAATGTACCCGTCATTTTTTACTTTCCTTCCTTTGAGATAACTGTGAAATCTGTTTTGAGCGGATTATTAACTCCGTCGTTATCCAGTTTTTCGAATACGGCAATAGCGTAATTCAGTTTGTCCAGTAAATCCGCCGCACAGTATGTTTTCAACTGTTTGAGCGCATCAATTACAGTTTTATTTGTCATATAAGTCTCCTTTTTTAATTTCAGCTTTTAAAGATTAGCATAGATTAGCAAATATATCTATAAAAAGAATCTGAGCCTTTAAAGATTGAAGCAGCGCACCTTGTGGCCTGAGTCAATTTCCTTCCACTCGGGGATTGCTGCACGGCATTTTTCGCCTGCCTGCGGGCATCTGTGAGCGAAAGGACAGCCATGAAGGCTTTCAAGAGTCGTCTTGACCTCACCGTTTGCATTTGAGAAAGAATTGCCGCTCCCTGAAAAAAGAAGCTTTGTATAAGGATGGGCAGCGGTCTTGTAAAGGTCTGAGGCGGGAGCTTCTTCCACCAGAAGGCCTGAGTACATTACTCCGATTGTGTCACAGAAGTAGCAGGAGACACGCAGATCATGGGCGATAAAAAGAAAGGAAATTCCCCGCTTTTCACGGATATCCTGCAAAAGATTTAAAATCTGGCTCTGAACGCTCACATCAAGGGCGCTGACTACCTCGTCGCAGAACATGACCTCGGGCTTCATAATCAGGGCACGGGCGATTGAAATTCGCTGTCTCTGGCCGCCAGAGAACTCGCCGGGACCTTTTTCCAAATCAAGGGGGTCAAGGCCCACTTCTTCCATAATGCGGCTTGCTTCTTCCCAGGCTCTTTTTTTACCCGGCCAGATTGAAGAATACTTGTAGCTTGCGGTAAGGATATTGAAAACCGTCATGCGGGGGTTAAGGGAACGGGATGGGTCCTGGAAGACATATTTGATTTTCTCCCGGTAGCGGCGGAGCTGCCTGTGATTGTACAGAAGAATGTTCTGTGCTTCAGTGGGGAGCGCCCTGTAATAAATTGCGCCACCATCCGCCTTGTACATCCGTACCAGCATTCTTGCCGTGGTGGTTTTTCCGCAGCCACTCTCGCCAACGAGACCGTAAGTTTTGCCCCGCTCGATTCCGAAAGAGACATCGTTGACCGCATAGACAAAACGGTCGTTTTTTGCGAAAAATCCTGCCCCGAGGGTGAATTTTTTTGTAAGATGTTGGGCTTGAATAATATAATCAGACATTTCCACTCCTACTTCAATTTGTACAGCTCGACAATCTCTTTCATACGCTCTGCAGGCCTGATAATTTCCTGCATTGACTTGCCCTTGTTGAGGGTATCGATGATTGCGGCGACATAACGGTTCATGCCGACAGAAAAATACCAGGGCCTCTCCAATAGCTCAGGCTTCTGATAAACAAGGTTGGTCGTAAAAACACGGTCGAAAAGTCCCTGGGAATAGGCCTCGTCAAATTTATCAAGGCCGTTGGTGAAAAGACCGAAAGTCGCGAACATAAAGACACGGGAAGCCCCCCGGTCTTTGAGCTGTTTTGCCACATCGATCATGCTTCCGCCCGAAGAAATCATGTCGTCAACGACGATGACATCCTTGCCCTCGACAGACTCGCCGCAGAAATCATGGGCGATAATAGGGTTCATGCCGTCAACGATTCTGCTGTAGTCCCGGCGTTTGTAGAACATTCCGATATTCACGCCGAAAATCGATGCCATGAAAACGACTCTTTGAGTGGCTCCCTCGTCAGGTGAAATGAACATCATGTGGCCAGGGTCGATTTTTAAGTCCTCGTATTCGGTCAGAAGGGCCTGGGTGAACTGCAGGGCCGGGGAAACATCCTCAAAACCGCTGAAAGGAATCGAATTCTGGACACGGGGATCGTGGGCGTCAAAAGTGATGATGTCATGCACTCCCATATTCTCAAGTTCCCGGAGCATCATGGCACAGTCCAAAGATTCCCGGCCGGTGCGGCGGTGCTGGCGGCTCTCGTACAAAAAAGGCATGAGAACGGTGATTCGGCCGGCCTTACCGTTGCAGGCAGCAATCACCCGCTTGAGGTCCTGGAAATGGTCGTCCGGCGACATACGGTTGGGTAAGCCGTCCATTTTGTATGTGATGGAAGGGTTGCAGACATCCACTAAGATGTAAATGTCCCGCTCACGAACTGATTCTTTTACAAGACCTTTTGCCTCACCGCTTCCAAAGCGGGGACAGGAGCTTGGAATCAAAAAATGCTCGCCCCCTCTCCAGCCAGAGAGAATCTTATCGATTTTTTCTCCTGCGTTCTGGGCTGATTCAAGCGCAATTATTCCTAATTTCTGCATTTTTCAATTCTCCTATATTCGGGCACTTGCCCTGTAACATTCAAAATTCTCATTCCTGCATTCTTCCTTCGCATACTGACAGCGGGGGGCAAAGGGACAGCCAGGTTCAGGCTGGGCGGGATCCGTAACACGGCCCGGGATTGAGAGAAGCTTTTGCCTTGAATAATGAGTGCCGAAGCGGGGGCTTGAAGCCAGCAGGGCCTGGGTGTAGGGATGACGGGCGTGATTCATAATCTCGTCGCTGCTGCCCTTTTCCATTATGAGGCCGCCGTACATCACTATGATTTTGTCGCAGAGAGAGGCCACCAGATCAATGTTGTGGCTGATAAATATAATAGAAAGCCGGCGGCTTTTCCGGAGATTTGCGAGAAGGCCGACAATCTGAGCCTGAATCGTGACATCAAGGGCCGTGGTAGGCTCGTCGGCAATCAAAAGCTCGCAGCCCTGGGCCAGAGAAAGAGCAATTGATATTCGCTGAAGCTGACCGCCGGAAAACTGATGGGGAAAGTTTTTGAGGCGGCTGGCCGGGTCAGGAAGGCCAACCTCATCAAGCAGGGCTATTGTCTTTTTGTCAGCCTCTTCCCTTGTCATTTTCGGATAAGAATTGCGGAAGGTCTCAAAGAAAACGGAAGCTATGTTCTGGAGAGGATCGAAACTGCGCCCCGGTTCCTGGAAAATCAGGCCGATTTTTTTACCCCGGTAAGAGCGCATTTGCTTCTGGCTGAGGGAAGTAAGCTCAGTCCCTTCAAAAAAGATTTTTCCTTCGACGGCGGCATTGGAGGGATGAAGGGCAGGAATGGCTGTAGTCGTGACGGACTTTCCGCTGCCAGACTCGCCGACAATACCAAGGATTTCACCGCGATTCATCGAAAAGGAGACTCCCCGGACGGCCTGAATCTCAGTCTGACAAGAGCCACGCAAGACAGAGAAAGAGACACGGAGATTTTGGACAGAGAGAAAGGCACCTTCGCAAGCGGGCTCGCTTTCTGCGTTAGGGATTTGCGACATCGTGTCGCAACAAGAATTTTGTTGCACAAAATTCTTGCGGGTTTCACTACCGTCTACCCGCGTCCGTGCGGGCTTTTTCTTCCATGTTTTGAACACTACATGATAGGGGTCGAAATAATCCCGGAGAGCGTCGCCCAAAAAGTTAAAGGCCAGGGTAACGGCAAGCAGAAGCCAGACAGGCGTTAAGAGCCAGGGGAAATTCTTGAGGTTCGAGAGGGTCGAGATGTCACGGTTTATGAGGCTGCCCCAGCTTACGGCAGGGTCGGCGATTCCCAGTCCCAGATAAGAGAGGGTTGTCTCGCTCATGATAAAGCCGGGGATTGCGAGGGTTGTACTTACAATAAGAAGGCTTGTAATCTGGGGAATGATATGGACGAAAATTATGACCCTCGAAGGAATTCCCTCAAGGCCTGCGTCAAGGACGAATTCTTCCCGTTTGATTGAGTGAACCATGCCGCGCAATGTACGGGCACTGCCGGGCCAGCCGACGAGCGAGAGAATCACGGTGATAATCATATAGCTCGTGCCGGAATCCATTTTGCTGTTAAGGAGGGAGCGGAGGAAGAGAATCAGGTACAGCCCCGGAATCAGCATGAAGAACTCGGAAAAACGCATTACCAGCCAGTCTGTCTTTCCGCCGTAATAGCCAGCAAAGCCTCCGAGAAGAATGGCAAGCAGGAGGGAAATTGCGCTTGCAACAAAGCCTATTGTAAGGGAAATCCGGCTTCCGTAAACCATACGGGAAAATAAATCTCGCCCCAGGTTGTCAGAGCCGAACAAAAAGACCGGGTAGACTTCGCCTGTTTTTGGGTCGGGCATGGTCCCGAAAAGGTGGCGGCAGGAAGGAATCAGGCCAAAAAGCCTGTATTCCTCGCCTTTCACGAAAAATCTTATTTTGTGATGGAATTCCTCGCCCCTGACCTTTGCGTAGTGCCATGTGACGGGATTTAAAACCCTGTACTCCCGGGCAACAAGACCTTTTGAGGAAATCTCGATGTTTGACGGATGGAAGGTATCCTCCTCAAAGATGCGGGTGGGTGTATAAGGAGAGACAAAGGGAGCGAAAATCATAAAAAGATAGAGAAGTGCGAGGACTGCAACGGAGATGACTGCAAGTGGCCTTGTCTTTAAATACTGAATGAGCCTTTTCATAATTCACCCTTTAGTTTCTTTTTGTTTTCATACATTGCCTGATCAGCCCTGTTAAAGACCTGCTGGAATGAGCTGTCAGTGTTTTTATTGAATGTCGCGTAACCTGCCGCAATCTGATATGAGACATTGAAAATTGAGAAATCCTCCCCGCTCATATTTGAGGTCCTTTCCTGCAGCCGCTCGATCAAAAGCTGGGGGTCAGAAGAATTGTTGATAATCGAGCAGAACTCGTCGCCGCCGATACGGTAGAGAGGGAAGCCAGGAAAAACATCCCTCATGCACTGGGCACAATGCTTGAGCAAAAGATCTCCCTTCTCGTGACCTATGGAATCATTTATCAGCTTGAGGTTGTTCACATCCATCATTACCAGGGTAAAGGAAGCCCTGCCCATCTTCACCTCGGATTCGATTACATCCCGGGTCATCAGGAAGGCAGCCTTGTTGTTCAGTCCTGTCATATTGTCGGTATAGGCCAGTGAATGGAAGTGGTCGAAGTAATGCTTGAGGGATTTTGCCATAATCTCAAAAGTGTCGGACAGTTTTTCGATTTCATCCCTGGAGCCTTCCTTGTGCTCTTTTGAGTGGTCAAAGCTGACTTCCATGTTCCCGTCGGCAAGTTTTTCCGCAACCTGAGTAAGCTCATTGAGAGGACGGAGGAAACTGTTGATATGCCAGAAAGAAATGGCCATGATGACAGCGAGAATCAAAAGGCTTCCGAGCAGGGAAGCGGCAACGACCCTGTGCTGTACCATGTTAATCTCCGAGACAGGTGCCGTTATGCAGAGAATCATGCCGTCACGAAGGCGGATAGCAAAAAGCTTGTCATTATGAGAGTTATACTCGACAGCACTTTTTGTCTCGATTGACTCAAGGGCCGCTCTGAGCAGTTCTTCCTGACTTTTTGAGAAATGGGAGCGGTCAAGCCCACGGACATGGCTTTTATGGTAGACAAGATTATAATTTTTGTCGAAAAGAATGGCAGAACCTGTCTTGTAAACAGAAATCTTTGACAAATCCCGGTTAGTCACCTGAACATTGACATCCATGCCGACGATTCCTATGAACTCTCCCTCATACTTAAGAGGAATCTCGTAGGAAACCACCCTCATCTTAAGGTTATGATTGTCATAAGGACCAATCCAGGATGCCCTTCCCACCTCTTTGGGCATGTAATACCAGCCGACATGAGCAGTATCAGTCGGATGATAGGAGCGGATATCACTGGGAAGCCTTTTCTCAAGGCGGCCGGTTCCCTCGTAATACTGATAGAGAAATCCCGAAGGCTCCCCCATTTCAAGGGCAAGGCGGAAGTAAAGGGCGGACACATCCCTGCTATTTTTGGCTTCCGTAAGGGCAAGGGCCTCAATCTTTCGAAGATATTCATTCCTTATTTCCATGTTTTTATCCATTGCATTTCGTATTCCGGCTATCTGCTCAAGGGCATAGTAGGAAATGCTGTCAACGGCCTTCTCCATTGACTCAAGGGAATTGTTAATCACTGAAGAATTCTCACGGACAATGTATTCAAGAAGAAGGTCAGAATCCCTGCGGTTAAGGACTTTTATGGCCACAACGGAAATAAAAAGAAGGAGAAATGTAGTCGCAATAACAGAAGACAGAACGACGGTCAGAAGCTTGGATTTAATTGATTTCACTGCATCTCTCCTTGCCAGACATCTTTGGTGACATTTCCGCTCTTGTATTCGGCCGAAACCTTCAGAGACGGATAAAGGGAGTTATCGATGACCTTAAGCTCAAGTTCTCCGTTGGCATACTGCCACTGGCCGCCGCAAACCACTGTGTCAGAATAGTGGAGGCCCCCCATGACCTTGTTATAGCATACAGGCCCGACGACCGTATCCACATTCAGTTTTGAGATGGCGGAGAGGATTTTCTTCTTGTCAAGGGAAGCGGCGTTTTTTATGGCATGAAGGGCAAGCTCCATGGCCGCATAAGAAAAGCCTGCTGACTGAGGCATTTTATTTCCGAAATTTTCTTTTGTATATTTCTCTTCCAGCTCCTGAGATGTGATTTTTGTAAGCTCTGAGACATAACCGTTCTCCGTACTCCACCAGACCTCGGACATAAGACCTATGGCAGCAGGTCCGTAAGCCGAGACATCAGACTGCATGAGGCAGCACTTTCCCATGGTGATACAGTCCAGGACAACATTCTCATCACGGAGAGCCTGCAGGGCATTCATAAAATCAAGGGGAATGTTTGTCCCGGTAAGGATATTTATTTTTTCCCTGGCAAAGGTATAGGCAATGCCTGTAAAATTCTTGTTCCTGACCTGATACTGGCCCGGGTCCACGACCTGATAGCCGTCTTCCCTGGCTCTGCGGACAAAGATTTCGTGCCATTCGTTTCCGTCCTCGTCATTGGCAAAGAGAGTTCCGATTTTTGCCCCGGAATGGGGAGGAAAGCCGGCCTTTGTCCATAAGCCCCGGTAACACTCATAAATTGTGTCAATCGTCCAGAAAGCATGATAGGTCCAGTCATACCTTTTTCGGGCATGAGCAAGCGGGTCAACAGGAGCCTGAACCGAGATGCAGGGAATATGGTAGTCTTCGGCAACAGATGTGGCCGGAATGACGGTCTCCGGGGTTTGTGCGGCAATCAGAAGGTCTACCTTATCATCCCTGACGAGTTTTTCCGTCATCAATCTGCAGAATTCAGAATCTGACCTTGAGTCATAGACGATAATCTGAAGCTCTGCCTTTCGTCCATTGATTACAAGAGGATTCTCACGAACATATTCATAGAACTGATCTATGACCCAGTCGCAGCCTTCACCGTTCCCGGCAAGGACACCTGTGGAAGGATTCACGAAACCTATTTTTACCACCGGAGAAGCTGAAAAGACAGAGAATACGAAAAAAAGAGCCGTTGCAAGAGAAAGAAGTATGACAGAAGTTAGAATAAGTACAGGAAGTCTTTTTTTTCTGAAGAAATCAACCATAACAACTCCTTTTCAGCAAGATTAGAAGAGATTTTTACCCTTCTTTTCCGTATCTGATGCGGGGATCAACCAGGGCCAGCAGTATGTCAGAGATTGTCATTCCCAAAAGGACCAGGGCCGAAATGAACATGTTGTTGGCAAGAACCAGGTTGACATCCTGCTGCATGACCGCATCGTACATGAGGCGTCCGATTCCGGGATAGGAGAAGATGATTTCAAGGACAAGGCTTCCCGAAAAGAGGCCGGCCAGAAGATTTGCGCTGCCGGTAATGTAAGGGTTGAGGGTGTTACGAAAAGCATGGTTGAGATAGACCCGTCTCTCGCTGATTCCCCTTGCCCGCAGGGCCATGATATAAGGGAGGCCCATCTGATCCAGCATGGTGCTCCTTATCATCCTCATGGTACCGCCGATTCCGCCAAGGAAAGAAGCCAGCAATGGCAGGAAAATGTGATATGAGTAGGAAAAAACGAATCTGGCAGGAGCCGTGCCGATCGGGAAATCCGGGTAAGCGGTGACAGGAAAAAGGCCCGTGACCGAGGCAAAAAGCTGCAGGAGAATCAGAAGCAGGATTCCCGGGAAAGCATGGAAGAAAAGGGCGAAGAATGTTGCCGCAAGATCCGTTCTGCTGCCGGCCTTGCTGGAAAAATAAACGCCCAGCAAAAAAGAAAAAATCGTTATGAAGACAAGAGAGATAAGGTTAAGGACCAGCGAATTGACGATACGGCTTTTAATCAGGAAGGAAACAGGCGCTTTTGAGATAAGTGAGACGCCCAGATCGTGATGAACGACGACCCGCTTAAGCCAGCTGAAATACTGGACTGTGAAAGGCTTATCAAGCCCCATCTCGGCTCTCATTCTGGCAATCTGCTCAGCTGAATAAGCGTTGTCCCGCTCGGAGCCTTTGCCCCCTCCGCCACGGTTCTCTGTCTGACTCATAAGCTGCTGCTGCATCATCTGATCAACGATGTCACCGGGAGCCAGGGCCATAAGAGCAAACAAAGCCCAGCCCAAAATAAAAAGAATGACAAGCATTGTGATTATGCGCGAGGTAATAAAAGAAGCAAGCGGAAATTTTGATTTGAAAACGCGCCAGGGTATGGAGAGGTTGCGAAGCAAGTGCGAAGCACCGAGCGTTAGCGAGCCTCGGAACACCCGACCGCCACTTGTGGCGGTGGCGCCCAATTTATCATTACTCACCGCACTCTGCTCACGACTATTTGTTAATTCCTCATTACTCATTGTTAATTCCTAATTCCTAACTCCTCATTCCTAACTCCTAACTTTCCAGCGGATCGCAGACAATTTTTTCGACCCTCTCGTGGATTTTTGACTGCTCTTCCTTTGAAAGCCCTGCCGTCTCAATTGGGTCATGGATGATGAGCCTTACATGCTGTCTTTTTTTGACTTTTTTTTGCCCCTCGTAGATTCGCCAGGTGCCGTCAATGGTAACCGGAACAATGGGTGCGCCCGACATAAAGGCAAGCTTGAAGCTTCCGGCCTTGAATTCATGGTGAGGACCGCCCTTAGAACGGGTTCCTTCAGGGAAAATTACCTGGGAATAGCCTTTTTTGACTCCCTCGGCCGCATCGTGAATGGCCTGAATGGACTTGCGGGGGCTTTTGCGCTCGATGAAAGTACACTGAAGCAGCTTCATCCAGTCAGAAAGAAGGGGAATTTTGCCAAGCTCAGCCTTAGCAACGAAAGTCATGGGCTTATTGATGTAGCCGAAGAGAAGTGGAATGTCCATATTGCCCTGATGGTTTCCGATAAAGACAACAGCCCTGTCCTGGGGGATTTTCTCCAGCCCCGTAACTTCTACCGTGGATTTGGTGACTTTCTCAAAGACAAATCTTGCCCAGAGGGGAACGAGGCCGAAGACCAGCTTGTCCCGACTCTGTATGTCGCCAGCCTTGTCGTATTTGAGGGCAAGACGGCGTTCTTTATTTTTGGAGAGCATGTAAAATGCAACTCGAATCAAAGATATAATCGTAGTAAACATAGAAATATTTTACCCCACAAATTTCATTTTGTCATTACAAGATTTTGCCTGCACACTGCTCACTGCTAACTGTTTTCACTTCAAATATAAGTAATTCGTCTCAGCTCCGTTAAGATTGTCGTAATAAAGGTTTGTCAAATCCCAGCGGTTCTGAATTGCGAAGAAAGACCTTGTGCACACCAGATATATGACAGGACACTGCTCAAGAAAAATGGACTGATATTCATCCCAGTAGGGTTTGGCCGTCTCATAATCCACCATGCACTTTGCCTTGTGGTAAAGCTCGTCAATCCGGGCCTCCCATTCAGTCGCCGGGGATTTTTGCAGGGGATGCCAGAGATGAAGGTTTCCGTCGCTGACCCAGACATTGCTTCCCTGAGTGGGGAAAATGGAGCCGCCGTTTAAGCCGATGATAAGGCTCTGCCAGTCATAGCTTGTCATAAGCTGCTCGACAAGCTTCTGGTAATCAGTCGGGCGGGCTGTGACTGTGATTCCCTCTTTTTTGCACTCATCGATGATAATCTGAACAATGTCCGAGAAAACTGATATAGGCGCATTGAAGCTCAAATCAAATTCGACCCGTCGCCCCTTGTCGTCATACAAAAATCCGTCATCATGCTTTGAAAAACCGGCCTGTCTGAGCAATTTCTGTGCATGGGCATGACTGTAGCGGTACTGAAGGATTATGTCCTCGTTGTAGAATTTATTCGCCTTTGCAAAGAAACTATACTTAGGCTCCCCCAGCCCCCGGTAAGTCTGCTGAATGATTCTTTCCCGGTTCAGAAGGCAGCTCATAGCCTGACGGAATTCCTTTTTGCAGAACCATTCGTAGAAAGGCTGGTCTTTGTTCTTTGGGTTCTGGTTAAAGCTCCAGAAGGAGGCGTTCATTGAGCCTTCAGCATTGAAGACAGTGTAGCCGGATTTGTCTTTGCCTCCGTCCTCTCTCAGGCTTCCGTCAGCATTGAGCTGATTATTGGCCTTACTTATTGTTTCCTCAAGTTGCTCAGGTGTCGGTGAAAAGACTTCCATTTTGCCCTGCTTGAAGAGAAGGAAATCGGTGTTCAAATCTCCGATGACCTGAACGATTCTCTCTTCCGGGTAGTAATGGCTCTCGCCATTGGAATCCTTATCCCAGAAATCCGGATTCCGCTTGTATAAAAGCCTCTGGCTCGGTGTATACTCGACAAGAAAATATGGCCCCATGCTGGGAATTTCCCTGGGGTCTGAGTCAACGGTAAAAAGCGCCTTGACGGCTGCGGCTCCGCCCTTGTCCTTTGCCGCCTTGTAAAGGAAGCGGGGACCGAAATCCATGTTAGTCTGAAGGAGAGGCTCCGCGACAATCCTGGGAAAATGGAAAACAAAGCGTCTTTCGTCAATTTTTTCAATCGTGACACGCTTGGAAGAGCCGTCGTCCATGGGCATGAACTGGGCATTGTAGCCGGAAGAATCGCATTTCTTATCCCCCTCAATCTCGTCATACCAGAAAATCACGTCATCGCTGGTGACCTTAACCCTTGGATGGGCATTATTGTAAAAAGTCCAGTAAAGATCATCACGCAAGGTGTAA
This sequence comes from uncultured Treponema sp., assembly GCA_946611835.1. GTDB lineage: Bacteria > Spirochaetota > Spirochaetia > Treponematales > Treponemataceae > Treponema_D. The sequence goes on from CAMOEE010000014.1 coordinate 13,240, forward strand.
ATCAAATCAAGCCTGTCATTCTCCTGGTCAATTTTTATTTCAAAATCGGCGATTTTCGGTATCCACTGCTTTTCGATGACATCATAATCTACAAGGTACTGAACCAGAGGAGCGACTACCCCGGCCGTAGTTCCGTCTTTTTCGGCCATGAGCATATTAAAGCTTTTGGGGTCGCCCATGATTCCGTCGTTCCACCTGCCCCCGACCTTGCCGGCAAGGAATTTATTGTTTGCGTATGGCTTCGAGACAGTTTTTTCAATCAGCTCGCTTGAAGATAAAGCTCTGGCCGCCTCAATCTCAGAAAGGGTCATCTCTGGATATTCTTTGCAGGAAATGAGAAAAAAACACAGATTAAACAGATTCACACAGATTAAAAATGCTTTTTGGGAAAAGTGCCTTGCAAACGAGGAATGATGTTTCATAGAGTCAGTATATCACAGGAAAGGGGAAAAGTCTTTCCCCTAGTGACGGAAACAGGGCAAATGCATTATGTATGTATTACAGTAAAAATGGCGCGAGGGAGTAAAACGACTTACGGGAACACTCGTTTTGTGCTGCCGCGCAAGCGGCAAATGTATATAATTACAAGCACAAAACGCGTGTAGCAGGCTAGCCTGCGGTCCCGATAAGTCGTTTTTACGACTGGGAGCCATTTTTATTGGGAGTTTTTTTATAATGCGTTTGCCCTGTCTATGTGACATTCCTTTATTGCACAAAATGGCATAAAACGGCATAATTTTCAAAAGGATTCAATAAAATATGTTCAAACCACAGCTAATCAGCTCTTTAAAAGGCTACAATGGCAAAACTTTTGTCTCTGACCTCATCGCAGGTCTTATCGTCGGCATTGTCGCTCTTCCTCTGGCAATCGCATTCGCAATCGCTTCTGGAGTGAACCCGGCGGCAGGACTTTTCACCGCAATCATCGCAGGCTTCTGCATTTCGGCTTGTGGCGGCTCAACCGTGCAGATCGGAGGCCCCACCGGAGCCTTCGCAGTCATCGTTTACGGAGTCGTAAGCCAGTTCGGTCTTTCAGGACTTGCAACTGCAACCTTGATGGCAGGCGTTCTTCTGATTCTTCTCGGCGCATTCAAGATGGGCGGTCTTGTCAAATTCATTCCATATACAATCGTCACGGGCTTTACGGCAGGCATCGCAGTCACAATCGCAGCCGGCCAAATCGGTGACTTTTTCGGCCTCTCACCTGATTTTTCCACACCAATGCAGATTCTCGGCGAAGAATACTCAAAAATGCCGGGTGACTTTCTTCCAAAAATCATCGTTTACATCAAGTCAGCATCCACAATCAATGTTTATTCTTTCGTGATGGCGGCAGTCTGTCTGGCTTTTATCTTCATCTGGTCTAAATTCATCAAAAAAATTCCGGGCAGTTTCGTCGTCCTCATTCTTGCCACAGTCGCTTCTATTCTTCTAGACAAATTCTGCGGCCTCAAAACTGACACAATCGGCTTTTTTGCCAGCGGAAAGGAGCATTTCGTAATCCCAACTACCCTTCCAGCCCCCCAGCTGCCTGATTTTTCACTGGAGACAATCAGAACCCTTTTCCCAACGGCAGTCTCAATCGCAGTTCTTGCGGCAGTGGAATCCCTTCTTTCGGCTGTAGTAGCTGACGGTATGACAGGCGAAAAACACGACTCCAACACAGAACTTATCGGTCAGGGAATCGCCAACATCGCTTCTCCTTTGTTCGGCGGCATTCCGGCCACAGGCGCAATCGCACGAACGGCGACCAACATCAAGAACGGAGGACGAACTCCTGTCGCAGGCATTATCCACGCCCTCACCCTTCTTCTGATTCTCCTTTTCTTCGGAAAATACGCCTCATACATTCCAATGGCCGCCCTTGCCGCAGTCCTCATCAATGTCGCCTGGAACATGGCAGGCTTCCCGGCAATCCGAGCCCTCCTCCACGGCCAGAAATCGGACATCGCAGTTTTCGCAGTCACCTTCCTTATTACGGTTTTCGTCGATTTGACAGTGGCAATCGAAGTTGGCTTAGGGCTTGCGGCCTTCTTCTTCATTAAAAAGATGATTGATTTGTCTGAAGTCCAGAACAAGAGGGAAGCCCTCACAAGCGGCATCAGCAATCCAGACTATCCTGAAGAACACTTAGACCTTCCCCAGGGAGCCATGGTCTACGAAATCGACGGTCCCCTCTTCTTCGGCACTGTGCGGAAGTTCGAGGTTGCAGTCGAAAAAGCCGGAGTTGACTACAAGGTTCTTATTTTGCGCATGAGGAACACAATCTACCTTGATGCCGGCGGAATCCGTGCCCTGGAGCAGGCAAAAGCCGCCTGTGACCGAAAAGGCATCACCATTGTAATTTCTGGAATCCACACCCAGCCCTACATGCTGCTTGAAAAGACAGGCATGGCCGACAAACTGGGCCGGGAAAACATCCACGACCACATCTCAGGCGCTCTACAAAGGGCACGGGAGATTTTAAAGTAGGAACCACAGATTACACAGATTTATAAATTCCTCACAGAGCGCACAGAGCTCACGGAGAAAGATTTTATATAATCCACAGATTAGCACAAATGAACACAGATTAAAAATTTTCACTTACGAATTTTTGTCGTGTTCATCACAAAACTTTCATACCGAAAACATATAATCCGTGCTAATCGGTGGAAATCTGTGGATAAACCTCTGTACACTCTGCAGCCTACACAACTCATTTGCTTCAGAGAATCGCTAAAATTGCTAACTGCTAACTGCTAACTGCTAATTCCTAATTCCTAACTCCTAATTTCTAATTCCCTACACCCCGCTTACCGCCCACAGGGGGATATTCGTCAGCCATTCTTCTTTTCGATAATTTGACATTGATGTGCGGACAGCATATTCAGAATTGAATTTATCAACAAAAAATCTCAGGCTCTTCGCCTTTACATTCTCCTCGGCTTTTACTTCAAGAGGGACGATTAATTTTCCTTTTTGAATCAAGAAATCCACCTCGTAAGTCGATTTTTCCCCTGAGTAATAGTATGGCGTGTATGAGGTCATGGCTTTAAGTTCCTGAAGCACATATTGTTCCGTGAGGGCTCCCTTGAATTCCACAAAAACATCATTTCCGCTTATAATGCTGTCCTTGTCAAGTTCACTCAGCGCACCTAAAAGCCCGATGTCACTCAAATAAACTTTAAAATCTGAAAAGACGGAATATGCTTTCAAAGGCATGGCAGGCTTAGAAACTTTCTGCACTTTGTAAATAAGCCCGGCATCACACAGCCATTGTATTGCTATTTCAAATTCCTTCATTCTTGCGCCGCTTTTTATCTGCCCGAAAAAGAATTTTTTATTTTCTTTTGCAAGCTGCATGGGAAGAGAATTCCATACCATGCGGATTCTCGGAAGTTCTTTTGAATCCACATGCTTTCCGAAATCCCCTTCATACTGGCTGATAATATCATTCTGAACGCTCCGAACCTTGTCATAGTCACGAGTCTCAACAAAAGTAAGGACGGCCTCAGGCATTCCACCTGTAAAATAGTAATCCCGCAAGAAAGGAATATATGTTTCCCTCAAATCAGAAATCAAGGGATTTTCAGGATTTTTTTCTTCGATTAGCCTTGCAAGATTTTCTTCTCCCAAAGCCAGCAAAAACTCAGAAAAAGTCATTGGGTAAAGCCTGAGTTCATTTACCTTTCCAACAGGAAAAGACAAGCCCTCATGAATGCTCACTCCAAGCAGAGAGCCTGCGGCAACAATCGCATATTCCCTGGCCTCCTCGCAAAAATATTTCAGCGACTCAAGGACTTTAGGGGCTTCTTGAATTTCATCAAAAATGATGAGAGTGTTAGAAGCTTGAATTTTTATATGATGCTGCATCTCAAGTGCTGAAATTATGCGTTTAATATCATAGTCCCTTTCAAAAAGGTCGGAGTCTTTTTTATTGTTGTAAAATGAAATATAGAGCACATTCTCAAAGCAAGTTTTACCGAATTCTTTGAGCAGCCATGTTTTTCCGACCTGCCTGGCTCCCCAAAGGATAAGAGGCTTCCGTTCAGGACTTTCCTTCCATTCAATCAGCTTTTCTATAAAATTTCTTCGCATGATTTTATTATAGAAAAAGTGAATAAAAAATACAATTATTCCGACGAATTTATGTCAACAAACAACACTTTTTCGGCGGAATAATAAAAAATCCACAGATTAGCACAGATTTCCACAGATAAAAAAAGTCCCTCACAGAGTGCACAGAGCTCACGGAGAAAGATTTTATATAATCCACAGATTAGCACAAGTGAACACAGATTAAAAATTTTCACTTACGAATTTTTGTCGTGTTCATCACAAAACTTTCATACCGAAAACATATAATCCGTGCTAATCGGTGGAAATCTGTGGATTTCTCTCTGTGCCCTCCAAAGCTCTGTGAGGGACTTTCAACTTTCAACTTTCATCTTTCAACTTTCAACTTTCATCTTTCAGTTTTCAACTTTCAACTTACTTAGCTCCATAAGTCTCGTAGTACTTGTCAATCTCGGCCTTGATTTCATTGGTAATCAGTTTTTTATCGCCATTCGTGTAGAGGGCTTCGACTACATCAGCCATTGAGACGATTGCCCGGGCAGGGAAGCCGTATTTTTCTGTGATTACATCGAGAGCGGCTTTGTCTGAGTCCGGGGCTTTTTCCATGCGGTTAAGGCTTACAATCTCGCCCACGATTTTAATTCCGCCTGGGGTCGTTTCCTGAGCCTTGATTTTCGGATAAGTTTCTTCTATTGATTTTCCTGAAGTCGTGACATCCTCGATGATTACAACCCGGTCTCCGTCCTTGATTTTATAGCCCAAAAGAGAGCCCTTGTCAGCGCCGTGGTCTTTTTCTTCCTTTCGGTCACAGCAATATTTGACTTCCTTTCCGTACAATTCTGAGTAAGCCACGGCCGTAACCACAGCGAGCGGGATTCCCTTGTAGGCAGGGCCAAAGAAAACATCGAAATCGTCCCCAAAGTTGTCGTGAATTGCCTTTGCGTAATACTCACCCAGGCGCTTGAGCTGGCTGCCTGTGACATAAGCTCCTGCATTCATAAAAAAGGGCGACTGGCGGCCGCTTTTGAGGGTGAATGAACCGAATTTTAAAACCTGACATTCAACCATAAAATCAATGAATTCTTTCTTGTAATCTTCCATAATTAAACTCCAATACATGAATTATAGTGATTTCATGGAAAATAAAAAGGGGCTTGCCGCTAATGAAGTGCGCTTTACACCTCACTAAAAGGCAATCCCCTTTCAAAAGAAGATTATTGCGGCCTAAACCTTGAACTGGTCTATCTGGCCTCCAATTTCACCAATTGAAGAGCTGAGCTGACCTGCAATTACACGCAAGGCCTCTCCAGTCTCGTTGATTTTCTGCGCTCCTATGCTCATTTCCCTCATGCTGTCCTGCATGACTCCGGTGGCATCCTGCAAATTACGCACTTCCTCAAGAATCGCCTTGTTGCCTTCTGCCATCTCCTGACCGGCGGTCTTTACCTCAAGGGTGGAGTCATTCATGGCATGAAGAACCTGATTAATCTGCTGCGAGCCTTCGTTCTGCTCCTCCATGGCTGCCTTAATCTGCCGCACAAGCTCGTCTGTCTCCTTGATTTTGTTGGTAACGCTTCCGAAGGCATTGCTTGACTGCACGCTGGCCTGAACAACGCCTGAAATTGAATTCTGAATGTTGGTGAGCTGCTCGCCGATTGTCTTTGACTGCTGGCCTGAAGTCTCGGAGAGCTTACGGATTTCATCAGCGACGACTGCAAAGCCCTTTCCGGCATCGCCTGCATGAGCCGCCTCAATTGCCGCATTCATGGCAAGGAGGTTGGTCTGCTCGGCTATGGCCGCAATAGCGACATTCGCTTCCTGAAGGGTTTCGCTCTGGTCTTTTATCTGCTCGATTTTTTCGTTAACCTCGTGCTGAAGCTGGGCACCAGCCTGTGCGCTACTCGTAAGCTCGTTGAATGAAGAAGACATTTTCTCCATTGAGGCATTTACTGAGCGGATATTGCCGATCATCTCTTCTACAGCCGCACTCGCCTCGCTTACGCCGGAGCTCTGCTTTTCAATCATTTTTTCAAGAGATTCGATGTTTGAGGCAATCTCATTTACAGCACCGGCCGTCTCATGTACTGAATTTGACTGGTTGTTAATCTGAGAATGAACGGCCTCGATATTGGCCAGAATCTGGGTAATCGAAGAAGCCGTTTCCTCAGTGCTGGACTGCAGTTCCGTTCCCGCCATTCCCAGCCTCTCTTTTGAATTCTTTACCTGCGAGATGATTTCCTGAAGTTTACCAATAAATGAATTGAATCCCCGTACGACATCAGAAATCTCATCCTTTCCCTTGTTGCTGATTCGTTTAGTCAAATCAGCATCCCCTGAAGCGACATCATCAATGGCGAGGCGGACCCGGTTCAAAGGCTTGAGGCTGATCGACATGGTTGCCCCGACACAGACAAAAGCGACCACAAGCATGACAATGGCCATAATTCCTATGAACTGAGTCATCTTTTCCAAATCAGAATAGAAATCGTCATAACTGCAAACGCCAAGAACTGACCAGTCCGTACCCGGAACAGGACGGTAAGCGGCAATCATCTTCATTCCGTCGGCAGGATTTACGAAAGGCTCATTTCCGGTCTCGTTTGACATAAGTTTCTGGAGAATCGGCTTGATGTTTTCGTCTGAATCAGCGTTTACATCCTGGAAGGCAAGAACATTGTCAAAGACAGTCGAAGCAACCGTATGGCCGGATTTTCGGCTCACGACCTGAACCGTAGACTCGTTTGTTCCGAAAGAAATCTGCTCGATTCGCTTTGAAAGGACATCGCCCATGACATTCGCCGCAACACAGCCCACAGGCTTTCCGTTGTCGGCAATAACCGGGACAGAATAAATCTGGAAAAGGACATTCGTGACAGGATTGATTGCAGGATCTGCAATGTAGTTTTTACCTTCTTTTGCGGCATCGATATATGCCCGCTGAAGCTGGATTGCCTGACCTGCAGCAGTGTAGCTGTTTCCTTCAAGATCATAAAAGCCTATATTCTCGTAGTCTGGACTGACTTTTGAAATTCGGGTGAGCTGCTGGCATTTTGCAAGAAGAGGAACATTCTCATCCTTCAGGAAATCAGTCCTTGCGATTGCCTCAAGCATACGGAACTGCTTTTCGGTTTCACCCTTGATTTTACCGGCCGCTGAGTCCGTAACCGAATTAAGAAGATTAGAGACCGTTTTTTCGGTGGAAGAAGTAGAGAGTTTCAATGCCACGGAAACAAGAATGACATTGGAAACAGCAAAGATAGCAACTACAATGGCAATAAGCCTGAATTGCAGTGTGTGGAAAAATTTTGGTAGGTTCATTTTTACTCCTCAGATAATTTTCAGCTATAATTGTATTACAGATTTCAGAAAAGTCAAAAGAATTAAACCAATACCATGCAGCATATAAGATTTTTATTATTGAGCACGGGGCAAACGCAACCTTTATTCAAAAGGTTTCTTTTTCCCCGCACCCTTTATTTTTCCAAAGTCCAGATTCTATTTGTTCTTGATTTCAAGTCCATCCTGAAAGGCCTTGCCAACGATTTCTCCAATCACACGGTAAGCATGGAAGGAAGCGTCATACATAATCGGCTGGAGTTTTCCGAGGTCAATTTTTCCGTCTGTAAGAACTGAATCATCGGCCTGCTGGGCGATAATCTTTCCCTTAAGGTACTCCTGCTTTTCATTCCATTCAGTAACCTCGCACTCAAGCGTAACAGGATATTCCTCGATAATCGGAGCATTTACATGAGCGCTTTTGTGAACATGGACGCCGGCTTTCTCGATTTTGTTGACATCAGCGCCACTCTCAAGTCCAAAATAATCTGAAATTTTGAGCGTGTTTTTCGTAGCGAAGGCAACCGTGAATGCCCCGGTCTTTTTGATATTTTCCGTAGTCTTGTGGCTGGCCAGGAAAAGGGTGATTTCCTCATAGTCAGACTGAATGCCCCAGGCCGCATTCATTGCGTTAGGCACTCCATTCTCATCGTAAGTTCCGATAATAAAAACGCCCTCAGGCACAATCACTGCATTTTTAGAATTAAATTCCATA
>CAMOEE010000015.1 GCA_946611835.1 uncultured Treponema sp.
AAGAAAAGAAAGACGACGGAATCAAACGAACAGGCAAAGTAATCCACATCAAGTCAAAAAAGGAAGACTAAAGTTAGCAGTTAGCAGTTAGCAGGTAAAAACAGCTGCTGACTGCACACTGCTACTTGCTAACTTAAAATTCGCTTACTATTTCTTTTATCGCTTCGAACAGGTCATCCATGGCCTGTTTTTTTGTTTTCGGGCCGAAGCTGAATCGAACTGCGCTGTCCTGAATTTCCCGGCTTGCATTCATTGCTGCCAGAATCGGACGGCTTTGTTTTTTTGCAGAGCAGGCGCTTCCTGTGGATATGCAAAAGCCTTTTGCGTCCAACGCGCGAACCATCACATTGCCTGGAATCCCTAAAAATGCCGCCTGAAGGACCCAGGGGCTGAAGGTGGATTGCGCCTCTTCGGAAAAATCTTCACGAAGGGCAGGAACGAGCCGGCATTTTTCCAGAGTCTTAAGTTTCTTCAAAAAGTCCAAAGTCCATTCTTTTTGCTCTTCAAATCGTTTTTTTGCTTCCTGATTAGGATTCTTCTCATTCAAATAATATTTTTCAAGGCATTTTGAAAAGGCCAGGGCCCCGAACAAGTTTTCCGTGCCGCTCCTGATATTCTGCTCCTGACCGCCGCCCACCAGAAATGAGTTGACAGGCTTTGCAAGGTAGAGGAGACCTATCCCACGGGGGCCTGAGATTTTATGGGCACTCAATGCCGCAGAGTCGATTCCCCTGTATGACAAGTCCAGCGGAATCTTGCCGGCTGCCTGAACGCAGTCAACATGAAAATGCGGCTTTTTCTTTCCTTTTGTGGCTTCGCTTATGGCATCGGCAATCTCGTAAATGGGCTGAATGCAGCCTGTCTCGTTGTTGACGGCCATCACCGTCACAAAAAGCGTGTCAGGCGTGAGTTTTTCGATTATTGACTCAGGTGAGATGAAGCCGTTTTTGTCCGGATTTACGCTCACGACATCGAAGCCCTGTTTTTTGAGCAGGGCACATTCTTCCCGCAAGGCCGGGTGCTCGATTGCGCTGAGGATAATACGGCCTTTTTTGGGGGAGTTCAGGACTGAAAGAAGGGGTATGTGGTCGCTTTCTGTGCCGCCTGATGTGAAAAATACCTGCTCCGGCCTGACTTTGAGAATCCCGGCACATCTGGCCCGGGCTTCTTCAAGAATCTTTCTCGCCTCTTTTCCGGTCTGGTGCTGGGAAGAGGGGTTCCCGTCATACTGAATTGAGGTTTCAAGGGCCTCTCTAAGGATTTTTTCGTCACAAGGGGCAGTTGCGGCCCAGTCAAAGTAATGCTCAGAATTCATGGGCAAATGATAGCGTATTATGAAATCTTAAACAATTCGTTCCCCCCGGCTCAGGGAGAAATAGAAAATATTCACATTCTACTAAAAATTTGCTATAGTAATGCTAATGAAAAATTTAGTGGTTTTGTACGGTGGTGATTTAACTTCACACGCATTTGAAAAAGTTTTCGGTTCCGAGTGCGCTTTTGAGCGGGTTCTGCTCTGGGCTTCAAAATTCAGCGAAAAAATAATTCTTTTTTTGAAAGATTCTTCTCCTGTCGCAAATCAAATTTCTTCTTTTGTCTCAGCTTCTCCTGCAAAACCCAAAATCGAAATCATAAGCCACGATTCATGGACAAAATCACTTTTCATTTCCGAGATTGCTTCTGCCTTAAAAAAACATGGCTTTGAGAGCGCGATAGTCTCCTGGGCCGACACTCCTTTTTTGAACGAAAAACTCACGCGCGATTTGGTCGAAATGCACGAAAAATACGCCGCTGAATATTCTTTTGCCGACGGTTTCCCTTACGGACTCGCACCGGAACTTATCGAGAGCGGCACTGCGTCAATTCTTTCTGAGCTTTCCAAAAACACATTGAAGGGCGAGGGTGAAAAGAGCATTGACCGGGAGGCGATTTTTTCCGTGATGAGGCTCGACATCAATTCCTTCGAGGTTGAGACATTGATTTCAGACGAGGATTACCGACTGCTCCGTTTCAGCTTTGACGCCGGCTCAAAAATAAATTTCCTTTCATGCAGGAACCTTTACGAAGAGGCAGAAAAACAAAAGGTAGATTTATCTGATGCCTATGAGCTCTCAAATCTTGCCTCAAGAAGCCCATCCGTCATGCAGACCCTTCCTGCTTTCTACAACATTCAGATTTCTTCAAAATTTAACCACAAATACAGCTATTCCCTTGAATCAATCGGCAAAAATCCGGCCCCGAAAGATTTCATGCCGCTGTCAGACTTCAAAAAGATTCTATCTCAAATCAGAAATTTCTCTGAGAATGCGGTGATTTCCCTCTCAGCTTTCGGAGAGCCGCTCCTGAACCCCGAATTCCTCCAGTTTGCCATCGAGGTCATAAATCAGAAGGACGACAGCCATAAGATTTCCCTTTTAATCGAGACTGACGGCCTTCTTGTCACTGAGGAACTTGCCCAAAAAATCGCTGAATGTGCAAAGTCAAAGAATGCCGAGGTCAACTGGATCATTTATATCGATGCCGTCGAAAAATCAATGTATGCAAGGCTCCATAACTGCGACGAGTCCCATTTTGAAAAGGCTCTCTCAGCGATTCCTCTCCTCGAAAAGCATTTTGAAGGCCATGTCTACCCTCAGTTCATGCGCCTTAAGACCAGCGAGCCTCAGCTTGAGAGCTTCTACCGCTTCTGGAAGGAAAAGGAAAGCCCCTCAAAGGGCGAGCTGATTATCCAAAAGTACAATTCTGTCTGCGGAACATTGCCCGATTTAAAACCCGCCGATCTTTCTCCTGTAAATCGTATTCCCTGCTGGCATCTCCGCCGTGACCTCACGATTCTTGCTGACGGAAGCGTTCCCTTCTGCTTCCAGCTTGCTTTCCCAGAGAATGCAGGAAATATCCTTAGCGAGGGAATCGAAAAAGTTTGGGGAAGGTTTGGTCAGGTCCTGAAAAATCATCTTGAGCTACTTTGCTCCCTCAATTCTGGAAAGTCTGAGCCAAAATCTGCCGATAATAAATGCGGAATTTGTGATGAATCCTATACCTTTAATTTTTAACGAGCATTTAATCAGCATGACAGTTCTCGGCGGCAAGGAAGCTCTTCCTAATATCAAAATGAATGTCGCCGCAATCCTCATCAACAGGGGCTGGTCAAGCTACCGCACAAAGATGATTGAGAATCTCATGCGATGCGGTTTCTCGGAGATTATTTCAATTGAGGCCGACAGCGAAAATTACAGCATAGAGGATTTCTCAAGGAAATTTCCCTTCGTAAAAATCATTATCCCCCAGGAAGATACCACCGACGGTGACCTTATCAATATAGGGGTGGCTGAGGCCTCATCAGAATATGTCCTTGTCCTCCGTGACTCGATTGACTTCTCAAAGGACATCCTCACCCCGACCCTGGCTTCCAAGCTCACGGAATCGGGCACTTTCTGCATAAGCCCCCGCCTTATCGGTAAGGAAAATTTCTCCTTCCCGATTCTTTTTTCTCCTTCAATCAAGCGGGCGGCCCTCAATGTGATTTCAACTTCGGTGGTAAGCGACGGAAGCCACAACCTCTTTCCCTTCAACAATATCGCCCTCTACAACCGCCGGAAATTCATTGATTTGGGCGGATATGACTACACGATTCACTCCGACTACTGGCAGAACCTTGATTTTTCCTTCCGTGCCTGGCTTTGGGGCGAGAAAATCACCCTGTCGACGGCATTCAGCCTTTCTTACAGCACGGAAATTCCTGTCCTTGAGACGGGGGCCAGCCAGTTCTCAAACAGGTTCTATCTAAAAAACCTGGTTCCGCGCTTCTATGCCGACCACGGTGCGATTCCAAAATCCTCTTTCTTTGCCTTCTGGGGAAGCTCTTCCTGCGGATTCTTTGAGGCACAGGCACGCTTCAAGGAGGCCAGGGAATGGGTTATGGAAAACAAATACAGATTCAAAAGGGATGCTCTCGATTTGGTCGAGAACTGGGGAAATAAATGACAATTATAGCAGCTCAATGCAGACTTTCATCAACTCGCCTTCCTAAAAAGGCTCTTCTCAGCTTAGGCGGAAAGACCGTCCTTGACTGGACCCTTGCCGCAATGAAAAAAGTTAAGGCCGATGATTATTATGTCGCCACGGACGAGGCCTCTTACGAGGAGCTGAAGCCTGTATGCGAGAGAAATGGTTTTAAAATCTTTAAGGGAAGCCTCGATGATGTCCTTGACAGGTACTGCAGCCTTATTGAGGAGACTAAGGCTGATGTCGTTCTCCGGGCTACCTGCGACAATCCCTTCCTCTTTTACGAGGCGGCACAGAGCCTGGCCGATGAATTTGAAAAACGCTCTCAGACTGAAGATTTTGACTACATTACATACACAGGCCTTCCTCACGGAAGCGGAATAGAGATGTTCAGGGCCTCATCCCTTCTCAAAGCCCGCTCGGTCACGAATCTGCCCTATGACCATGAGCATGTCGGGCCGGCCCTTTACAATCACCCGGACAAGTTCAGGAGCCTTTTTATCCCGGCTCCACAGAGATGGAATTTCCCCAGCCTGCGCACCACGATTGACACTGAGGTCGATTTCAAAAGGGCAGAGTCAATCGTAAAAATAATTTCTGGCGACAATGTGAGCGAAAAAAAGCCTGTCACCGAGCCCTACACCACTGAGGAGATTTTGTCTGCTTTGGAGAGCCCTGAGCTTTACAGGGCAATTCTCGCAGTTCCCTGCGTCAAAAAAGGAAAGGGAACAGGACACCTTCGCCGCTGCCTTAAAATCGCCCTTGAGACCGGAGCCAATGTCTACATCCCTGAGGATGCGGGCCTGGAAGAAAAGGATGAGCTTATTGAAGATGCGAAAAAGAACGGCCTCAGACCTGAACAGATTGTTAGCCGCCTGCCCGAAAAAAAAGAATACGAGCTTATCGTGACCGATGCCTTTACCCTCGAGCGGGAACTTGCCCTTAACCTTTCAAAGGCGGCTCCAGTCCTTGCGATTGACGAAGGTTCCCTTAATGCTGATTTGTGTGACTGTCTTCTTGATATAATTCCTTCTTACGGACTGGAACGGCCGGCAAATATGTCAGACCCCTCATTTGTCTCTCTGCCTGAGCACAAAAGGAGCGACAAGAGGCCCGAGAACATCGATGAAATCAAGTCTATCCTCGTGACGGTCGGCGGCGAGGACCCTTCCGACCTCGTAGTCCCTACATCGATTGCCTTTGCCGCAACGGGCAAGAAAATCACCGCAATCGTCCAGAAGCCGGAAGAGGCGGCCCTGCGTGTCAGCGACGAGGATTTGCGCAAAAAAATCAAATTCATTCAGCCGGTTCACAACCTAAAGGAAAAACTTTCCGGCTATGATGTCGTCGTGACCCACTATGGATTCACTGCCTTCGAGGCCCTTGCAGCAGGATGCGGGGTAATTCTTCTCGGAACGACTAACCTTCATGTCAACCTTGCGATAAAGTACGGTTTCGCCTGTCTTCCCCAGAACCAGATTAATTCTGACAATGCCAGGCTTTTCCTCAAAAACATAAAATCCCTCTATCCGGATTCTCCATTCCTGAAAGAGGGGGCCGGCAAAAAATCTCTGGGTGATTTCGTAAAAATCCTTGCTAACGGAAAACGTTTTTCATGCCCGGTCTGCCGTGACGAGGATTCGGCGGTCGATAATCCGATCGTTGCCCGAACGACCCTGCACACATTCCGCCGCTGCAAGTCCTGCGGTATGCTCTACATGAGCTGGACCTGTGCCACCGAAAAAAATTACAATTCCTCTTATTTCTTCGAGGATTACAAAAAACAGTACGGAAAGACCTATCTCGATGACTTCAAGAACATCAAGAAACAGTGCGTGCGCCGGACCAGCCTGGTGGACATGCTTTACCGGGCCAACCACAGGGCTGTCACCCCGGCTGTCCTCGACATCGGATGTGCTTTCGGCCCCTACCTTGACGCTGCCAATGACTCAGGCTGGCAGGTTTTCGGCACTGACATCTCAAAAGAAGCTGTCGATTATGTACAGAACACCCTTCATTATCCTGCGACCACCGCCAAATTCCCCAATTTTGACCCTGCTGCGGAATTCGGCGTAAAGAATTTCGATGCTGTCACCATGTGGTATGTAATCGAGCATTTCCAGGACCTTGACTCTGTCCTTCGCGGTGTCTCGAAAATCCTCAAGAAGGGCGGAATCTTCGCTTTCTCAACTCCTTCTGCCAGCGGTGTCTCAGGCCACTTCAACACTCAGTCTTTCTTCCAGAATTCACCCACCGACCATTATACCATCTGGGAGCCTGGAAGGGCCGCTTCAATCCTCAAAAAGTATGGCTTCAAAGTCTGTAAGATTGTCTCCACTGGCCACCATCCTGAGCGCTTTCCCAACATGAGGGGGCAGAAGTCAACCAGCCTCAAATTCGCCCTCTACAGCGGTGCAAGTCATTTCTTTGGCCTTGGGGATACATTTGAGGTCTACTGCAAGAAAGAAAAGGATATTTTGTAAAGAAAATGCAAAAATATACATCTTTTGGTGATGTATATTTTTTTTGTTTTGAATTATCTTATATCTAATAAAAAAGTTTTTATCCTTCCTGGAGTTTTCCATGCTTGGAATTTATCTTAATGTCATTCTCTCGTCGCTCGCCGTACTTGCGCTTGCTGTAGGTATCTCTTTCTATTTTACGGAGCGTGACGCAGGATATATTCGTGGCTACACATTCCTTTACGGGCTGGCTGTTTTCCTGACTTGCGGCGGATATTCTGTCATGGGCTTTATGCCGAATTTAAAATATGCCTTCATTCCCCGTCTTTTCGGCTTGTATGGAATCGATGTTTTTCTGCTCATAGAGCTTTCTTTCCTGACAAAGGAGCTGAAAAGAAGACAGGGATTAAGGGCTGTCATCATCGGATTCTTCGCCCTTTACATCCTCCTGGATCTGCTCATTTTCGGAAAACCCGACACCCTTAACTATATCCGCTATGATTTTCACACGGCCTATGAGAATGTCGGCGGGGGAGCCTTTTTCTTCCACTATGCCTACATGATGCTTATCTGCGTCGTCCTTCTTGTTCACGGAATCCAGTGGTTCAAGAGCAAGAAAGTCAGGCGGGACAAGCAGTTCGTGCTGGAAATCATCGTGGCCAATTTCGTGCTTCTCCTTGCGGCTTTCCCGGACATGGTGCGGGCGGCTTTTGCCGTAAAATATCCCACTTTTCCTTATTGCGCTGCCGTCTCTGTCGTGTATTTTTCCTACTATTTTGCGGTTAAGCAGCATATTCTTTTCATGCCCACGGTCAAGAATGTGAGCCGGGAAATTTTCCATTCTGTGGATGTTCCTGTAATAATCTTTGACATGGATGGAAAAGTGACCCTTTACAATTCATGCGCAAAGACAAAACTCATGATTGCGGATGTCAGCAGGGAAAATAGCCCCCTCAGCCTGCGCTCGCTTTTCACCCTCACGGATGTGGAAACCCTGAGGCTCCTTGTCAAGGTAAGGAAAGGGGCGGGTGGTCAGTTCGAGACAAAAATAAAGACGACCGGCAAGGAATGTTCCTTAAGCATTGCTGTTCAGTTCGATAAGGCATTCGAGCCATTCTGTATAATAGGATTTCCTTGACAAGGTAATTACTCTGGTGGCTCTTTTTGTCTTCATCCGGATTATTCGGGGGGTAAGGCCCTTCTTCCCCAGGCTTCTTGGAAAAATTGAGGACATTGCCCCTAAGCTTCCTCTTGTCATCCTGCCCCTTCTTTTGATTCCTCTTTTTATGCCCGGCAAGGCTTCGGCCCAGGCAAGGAATTACAATTCTTTTGCGCTCACCTTATACAATAAGGAGAACGCCCTTTCCGGCGGCAAGGCAAACGACATAGCCTCAACCAATGACGGTATTCTCTGGATTGGAACTTATGAGGGCTTGTACCGCCACAACGGCCATGAATTCCGCCTTATGAACGAGCTTGATTCCATAAGGGCGGTAAGATGCCTCTATGTTGATGACGAGGGAAGGCTCTTCGTAGGTACCAACGACAACGGACTTTCGATAGTCATCAACGAGACCGTAATGAATGTCCTTGAGGAAAAGGACGGACTTCCTGCCGATGCCGTCAGAAGCATAATCCGTGGCTCAGACGGCCTTTATTATGTCGGAACTGCCGAGGATCTGGCTGTCGTCTCCATTGCTGACGGACTTGGTGTCGTTGCTACCGTTCCCCAGGTTCAGACGGCCATAACTCTAAGCGCGGACGAAAACGGAAACATTGCCGCCGTGACAGCAAACGGGCTTCTTTGCATCATAAAGCATGCCGCTCTCGTCCTGTCTTCAAGGAATACAAGAGAGAAATTTACGGCCGCCGCATTTTCTGATGACGGACTGCTTTATGCTGCCACCGAATCAAACAGAATCCTCGTTTTCTCCCTCTCAAATACAAAAGATGATAATCATAATAGAAAAAAGGGAGACAATGAAATCGAATTCAACATGGAGTCTCTTTCCCAGGTTTCAGTTTCTCAAGTCTCCGAGATAGACTGCAGCTCCATCCGCCACATCAATTCATTTCATCAATATGACGGCCTGATGTTCGTCTGTGCCGACAACGGGGCCGGCTACATTCAGGACGGAATTTTCCGGGAACTTGAAACAGGCAGCTTCAACAACTCAATCGACAACATGTGCGAGGATTATCAGGGAAATTTATGGTTCACTTCCTCAAGGCTTGGCCTTTTAAAGATGTGCGAGACATCCTTTTCCGAAATCTATGCTTCTGCCGGTCTCCCCGTTTCTGTAGTCAACTCGACGGCCCGTTTCAACGGTGACATGTATTTCGCCACAGACGACGGGCTTTTTGCCTCAAAGGCCAATTCTGCGTCTCCAATAAAAAATTCTCTGACAGCCCTCCTGTCAGGGATTCGTACACGCTGCCTTACAGTCGCAAAAGACGGTTCCATGTGGATTTGCACGAAATCAAAGGGAATCATTCATGTCGGGCACGATTCACGGAAGAGCGACGGTATTGGTGAAATCACCGTGATTGGAGAGGCTCATCAGTTCCGTGTGGCCCTGGAGCTGTCTGACGGAACTCTTGCGGCCGGGACAAGTGACGGCCTGGCCTTCATCAGGGACGGGAAAATCTTCCACTGGCTGGGCGAAAAATCCGGCTTTGAGAATCCTACGATCCTGACCCTCTGCCAGACTTCTGACGGCATTCTGCTTGCGGGAACAGACGGAGGCGGACTGGCCGTAATCAGGGACTATAAAATAATACGCCTCATAAAACGCTCTGACGGGCTTTCATCTAATGTCATCCTGCGGACCGTAAATGATTTTGACAGCGACAATTCGCCCCTGGGTCTTTTTGCCGTCACCAGCAACGCATTGTGCTACATCGATTTTTCGGAGAAGGGTACTGAGGACTTGGGTGACCCGGACAGCAAAGTTTCCTGCCGTATCCTCTCGAATTTCCCTTTCTCCAACAATTACGATCTGGTCCTCAGAAAGGACGGAAATATCTTTGTCCTCAGCAGCGCCGGAATTTTCGTGGTCAACCGTGATGAGCTTCTTTCTGACGGAAAACTTGACTACGAGCTTCTGGACCTCAAAAAAGGACTCCGGGGTTCCCTTACGGCAAATTCATGGAATCATCTTGATGAAAACGGCGACCTTTTCCTTTCCTGTGACACTGGTGTTGCAAAAATCAACCTGAACAATTATGACAGGACAGAGCATTCTTACCGAATGCAGCTCAAGTCCGTGATTATCGACGGAAAAAGACACATAGTGCAGAAGGATATTCCCTTCGTGATTCCGGCCGAGGCTGACACCATTGAAATCGTGCCGGAAATCATCAACTATTCGATACACACCCCCTACATCAGCCTTTATTTTGAGGGAGTTGACGACAAGCCTCAGGTCTGCCTTCAGACCGACCTTTCCAGCGTAATCTACACCAATCTTCGTTCCGGAGACTACAAATTCCATATTTCAGTCCTGGACTCAAAGGGGCGGAACACGGTCGAGGAATCGGTATACACCCTCTCAAAGACATTCCGAATCTACGACAACTGGTGGTTCATGCTCTATACCGTGGGCGTCGCTATGCTTGCGATTGCCTGGCTCACCTGGTATGCGACATCAACCCTGCAGGAAAAGCATATCGAAAAACAGCGCCGGGAGATGGAGTCAATCCGAAAGCAGATTCGTATGGGAAACGAGACGATTTTCTCAATCGCAAATGCTGTCGAAGCCAGGGACAAAAGCACCGGCCGACATTCTTTCCGCGTGGCAGAATATGCGGTCCTTATAGCCAGGGAACTGGGATTTACAGAAGACGAGCAGAATCAAATCCGCCGCACAGGTCTTCTCCACGATATCGGAAAAATCGGAGTTCCTGACAGCGTACTCAACAAACCGGCTCCCCTGGACGACGATGAGTACAAGATTATGAAAACTCACACCCTGATAGGCGGTGAAATCCTCAAGGACTTTACGCTTATTCCCCATGTAGACGAAGGGGCAAAGTTTCACCATGAGCGCTATGACGGAACTGGCTATCCCAACGGCCTTAAGGGCGAGGAAATCCCGCTCAATGCAAGAATCATCGGAATCGCCGACGCTTTTGACGCAATGACCGCAAACAGAGTTTACAGAAAGGCCCTTGATATGGATTTCGTGAAAAACGAGCTGAGGCAGGGAAGCGGAAGTCAGTTTGATCCTGGCCTGGTAGAGATAATGCTTGAGCTTATCGAAAAAGGTGAGGTCAATGTTGCCAAGACAATGGCTGAAAGCGGAAGACAGGGGGAGTGAAATGAATAACAGGTACGTTCTTACGATACTTACAGTGGTCGTCGGCGTGATCCTTATGTATTTTATGACGAGCTGGCTTTCCGGCGGCAAAAAGGACGAGGTCCTGAAAGTGGGTTTTATCTACAACTCTGACATGGCGACAGCCTATTCAATCAATTTTGCCAGGGCTAAGACTGACCTTGAGAATGAGTTCGGAGATAGAATACAGATTTTTCAAAAATACAACATCAGTGAGACCGGGGAGGCCTGTGAGAAGGCCATAGAGGACCTTGTGGGTGAGGGCTGCAGGATGATTGTGGCCATAAGTTACGGGCACGGCTCTGCGACCAAAAAAATGGCTGAGAAATATCCTTCTGTTGAATTTTGCCATGCCACAGGAGACCTTGCCGATGTCGAGCCTGTCTTGCCCAACTACCACACCTTTATGGGCACTATCCATGAGGGGCGTTATGTCTGCGGAATCATTGCCGGAATGAAACTGAATGAGCTTATCGCAAGCGGAAAGCTCAAGCGGAACCGTGCTAAAGTCGGTTATGTCGGGGCTTTCTCCTATGCCGAAGTGATTTCGGGCTACACTGCCTTTTTCCTCGGTGTCAGAAGCGTAGTCCCTGAGGCGGAGATGCTTGTCCGCTATACTGAGACCTGGAGTAATCATGTAATCGAAAAGAAGACTGCGGAAAAACTGATTGACGAGGGCTGCGTTATCATAAGCCAGCATTCAGACACATCGGGCCCTGCAATCGCATGCGAGGAAGCCAGCATAAAGAAGGGAAAGACCGTCTTCCATGTCGGATACAACCAGAGCATGACCGATGTCGCTCCTACCACATCCCTTGTCTCATGCCGGATTGACTGGAGCCCTTACATCCTCGCTGCGGCCAGGGCCGTCATGAGCGGAAAAAAATCGAGAGGGTGGTAAAAAGCCCCTACAAGACCTGTGATGCCTCCGCAGGTTTTGACAAGGGCTGGATTGAAATCGTAGGCCTTAACCGCCATATTCTCGCCCCTGGTACCGAAGAGGAGATTCAGAAGACAATCCGCCTGCTCAAAAATGACAACATAACGGTCTTCAAAGGAAACTATATCGGCGTCAATCCTTTCGACGAAAAGGACACCTGGGATTTGCGCGAGCCATTCCCCGAGTGCGAAAAACGCTCCGCTCCAAGTTTCATCTATGTCCTGAAAGATGTTATTACTGTTGAATAGAGCTCAGAGACATTGAAATAAACTATAGAACTTCCCCCGTTTTTCCCTTATACTGTCAAAACGCTCTAAAAAAGGACATCCATAAATGTTTGATACAAAAAAAATCTTGATACTTGGCGCAGGGCTCATGCAAAAACCCGCAATCCTGGCCGCAAAACATATTGGCTTAAAATCAGTCGTAGTCGACGCAAACAAAAATGCCGTGGCCGTTCCCCTGGCAGACGAATTCTACCCGATAGACCTCAAGGACCGTGAAGCCCTGCTTGAACTGGCCCAAAAACTCACCAAAAAAGGCGAGCTGAAAGGCGTTTTCACGGCCGGAACAGACTTTTCCGCAAGCGTGTCATTCGTCGCTGAGAAACTTGGTCTCCCGGCTCACAGCTTCGAGGCCGCCCTGAATGCCAGCGACAAAGCCCGGATGCGCTCCTGCTTCGAAAAAGAGGGCGTTCCTTCCCCGAAATTCAAAGAAATCGACGAAAATTTCCTGGACGATGCAAATGGTCTGTCCGCATCTGATATCGATTTCCCAAAAGTCGTAAAACCCTGCGACAACATGGGCGGGCGGGGCTGCCGTCTGGTGCGCAATCAGGAAGAATTCCATCCCGCAGTCTCTGCCGCAATCAATAATTCCCGCACTCACAGGGCGATTTTCGAGGACTACATGGAGGGAGCCGAGTTCTCAATCGATTCCGTTGTTTATAACGGCACACTCACAATCACAGGATTCGCCGACCGTCACATCTTCTATCCTCCTTATTTCATCGAGATGGGGCATTCCCTTCCTTCAAGCGTGGATTCAAAAATTAAAAACGAGCTTATTGCGACCTTTGCTCTGGGAATCAAAGCCCTGGGCCTTACATGCGGTGTGGCAAAGGCCGACATCAAATACACCAGAAAGGGGCCTATGATTGGCGAGATTGCGGCCCGTCTTTCAGGCGGCTATATGTCAGGCTGGACTTTCCCCTATTCAAGCGGCATGAACCTCACCGAAGAGGCAATGAAAATCGCCGTCGGTCAGGAACCTGACTACCTTCTCTCAAACCGGGTCTCCCTTCCATGGCAGCCTCACGAGAGCGTAAAAGGAAAGGCTCAGCCCTTCGAGCTTTATGAAATCTCATCAACCCTCGTAAGCACTGAGCGGGCCTGGCTTTCAATCCCGGGTGTCGTCAAAGAAATTTACGGCCTTTCAGAAGTAAAGCAGATTTATGGTGTCCGTGACCTTCTGCCCCGGGTAAAGGCCGGCGACAAAGTGAGCTTCCCCCGTAACAATGTCGAAAAATGCGGAAATGTCATCGCCGTAGGAATAAACAGCGAGCAGGCCTACAAGAGCGCAGAAGAAGCCGTTTCCTCAATCACATTAAGACTTGAGCCTCATAACCCCGAGACCGAAAAATTCCTGCGCGGAGAGTGCGGGAGCGACGAAAAGGGCTTCCCGCCGTCAGCATTCACATTCGCCCCCAACAGGGAAAACTCGGTCACTGTGGGCGAGGGCACAAAAATTCCCGCCGGCCGAAAAACAATCGACTTCCTGCCTGAGACACTGATTCCTCTGGCTGATTCCCTCAAGGACTGGAACCACTGCACCCTGAGAAAAACCCTCGAGAAATTCGACGAGCTGTGTCCCGACCACCCTGACCTGGACGGAAAAGTCTTCTGGAGCGCAATCCTTCGGGCAGGCATTCAGGGAGCGCTATATATTGCCGACAATTTAATTAATTAGGAATTCGGAATTCGGAATGCGGAATATTCAAATCAAGGACGAGTGAGCGAAGCGAACAATGTCCCGAAATTAATTCCGAATTCATAATTCCGAACTCCGAATTAATTTACTATGAAACGACGACTAATTGTTTTTCTAATATTTTCTCTAATAATCAGGGCTTTTGCAGACTCTGCCAGCCTCAACTTAATCTCCGAGTCTGAGAAGCTTGGTGCCACAGTTTACTGGGATTCTCTTAGCGGCTCAGGTCTCCTTGAAAAGAACGGACATCAGGTTTCCTTCCGGGCAGGCGACGGTTTTGTCCTCCAGGACTATAAAAAGCTTGCCCTGACGGACGCTCCCGTAATCAGGGACGGAGTCCTCTATGTAACAAAAGCCTTCCTCGACAGCGCCAACAAGCTTTTTAAGACTGAGAGTGCCGAAAGCAAGGGCTTCAAAATCGGTGCAATCCTGATTGATCCAGGTCACGGAGGCAAGGATCCAGGCGCCATGATGACCCACACGATAAAGGGCAAGAAACTCACCGTCAGGGAAAAAGATGTCAATCTGGCCGTCGGAAAAATGCTTTACTCACGCCTCAAGGCCGCCTATCCTGACAAACAGATTCTTATGACCCGAAGCACCGACAAATTCCTCTCCCTTGCAGAGCGCACGGAAATAGCGAACGGAGTCAAGCTGGGGGACAAGGAAGCGGTCCTCTATGTATCGGTTCATGTCAATTCTTCCCTCGACAAAAAGGCCAGCGGCTATGAGGTCTGGTATCTCTCGCCCGGTTACCGCCGCACAGTGCTCGAAAAGACCGGTGATGTCGACAAAAACCTTTTCAATGTAATGAATTCCATGATGGAAGAGGAGTACACCACTGAAAGCATCCTTATTGCAAAGTTCATCATGGACGGAATCGCAGCCCAGGTTGGCTCACTCTCAAGCCCCCGGGGAATCAAGGCAGAGGAATGGTTTGTCGTCAAAAATTCCAATATGCCGGCAGTACTCATTGAAGTCGGTTTCCTCTCTAACGAAAAAGAGGCCGCCCTTCTGGCAGACAATTCCTACTTGCAGAAAATGGGTCTGGGAATATATAATGGCCTGTCAGCCTTTGTCACTCATTTTGAGCGTTCAAGGGGCTTCACGAATCATTAATTAATGCATAATGCATAGTGCAAAATGCATAATTATAATGGCGTTACCGTGCTTCGCACGGTCGGGCTTTCCGGGGTTCCGCTTTCGCTGCATTGCTCCATTCCTTCGCTTTGCTCCGTCATTCCGCAACGGCTTCGCCGCCCCTACAATCCCTAACGCAGGAAAATCGAATCCAAGCAACCGCAACAACGATGGCGTTTGGTGTGGCAATAAAAAAATATGAACTTTAAAAAACTTCTTTCAGACAAAAAACTTCTCGTAAAACTTTCAATCATCGTGGCATCAATCGTTGTTCTTCTCATACTGATTCACATTTTCTCTCATCTCGGAACGAACAAGCGGGTCTTTATTTTCCCAGTCTCTGGCTCTACAAAAACACAAAAAGAAGTACGCTACCTAAGCTCAAAGCCTGTTCAGGGCAAAATCCACTACTATGTAGATGAGCTTGTCCTTGGCCCATCTTTTTACCGGGGCAGGGCTCTTTTTACTCCCGGAACCCATGTCGAATACTGTTTTTTGCGCGATGATTCTCTCTATGTCGGCCTTTCCGGGGAGGCAGCCCTTCAGCAGAACGGTGCCGTCTCGCTGGAAGAAGCCGCCGGACTTTTCAAAAAAAACATAAAGAAGAATTTTGCAGGTATCAAAAATATAGAGCTTTTTATCGAGGGAAATTATATTTCCTACTGAAAATCAGATTAAATTTTCATTGACAAAATCGCTCATATATTAGATACTGTAAAATATACAAGGCTACATCATTTGAGTAAAAAGGAGCTTCGAAAAATGAAGAAAACTTTAGTTTTATCGGCAGCATTGATGACGCTCGTAGGACTTTCATCTTTTGCAGAAGAGAGAACCCTTATCGACTTCACAACGCTTAAAGCAGACATCGCTATCTGGCCACAGGATTACGATGGTGAGAGAAAAGAAAACCAGAACAAGCGAACCGTTATGGACTACGCTACAGCAGCTGGTGCATCATTCACATCAGAGCAGAAGCAGCTCATGAAGTCTTCTCTTGCTCTCGACGAATGGGAAGTTGTTCTCAACAGCTCAGCACGCAATGTAGGCAGCTTGGCTAAGTCTGTTGTTAAAGCAGCACCTGTAAGCGAAAACTCAAAACAGCCGTTTGCTGGTTCAGAAGTAATGGGCGTACGAGTTGTATTCCCAAGTGGTTCTTATAATGCAAATGCAAAAATCGTTCCACCGTTCTCAATCCCTGCTTATGAGCCATACTCAGTTGCAGACGACAATGGTGACCGACAGGCTGCAGACGGTGAGTCTGGCCCAAAATATTTGTTCGAGGCTGATGATCCATCAGACAAAAATTCACCAGCTTATGGTCTCGTAAAGAATGTTGGCACAATCAAAAAGATTGCTGTTACAACAATGGGTATGAACTTCCCACACGGTCTCTATGTTCTTATCAGCGATGCAGACAATATCACACGCCGCTACTTCATGGGCTACCTCGGTTTCGACGGTTGGAAAACTCTTGAATGGAACAACCCTGAGTACATCACAGAAGTTCGCACACGCGAAATCCGTGTTTATCCAATCTATCCTCGTGGCGAGCCATTTGCAAAATTCGAAGGATTCCAGATTGTTCGTGATGCTTCACACATCGGCGACGACTTCATCGGTTACTTCAAAGACGTAAAAATCATCTACGATAAAGCATATCTCAACTCAGAGCGCGATATCGCAGACGAAGACCTTTGGGGAATCATTGGTTTCAAAGAGCATGCTCGTCAGGCTCTCGAGATGTCACGCTTCGGCAACAAACAGGTTAACCGCTATGTTGAGCGCCAGAAGATGGCAGTTGAGGAGAACTTCACTCCTTCACTCTCTGATGATGGTCAGTCTAATGCACAGTCTAACTCTGGTCAGGCTGCTGATGCAAAATAATTAATTAGATTACAATTCTAATTGACCGCTTGTGTTTTTCACAGGCGGTTTTTTTTATGCTTGATTTAATTTTATTTTATGTTAAAATTCAAGTATGGATAATTTCGTGAATTCATTGCCAAGCAAAAACAATATCAAGGCTACTTACGAGTCTTATAAACCAATTCTCTCTGAGATAATGTCTAATATCGAGGATAAGCTTCGGAAAACAATCAAGCTTGCCTCAAATCCTACATATAAGTCTCGGGTAAAATCTTTCAACAGCTACTACCGTAAGGTTCTCCGCTTAAAGAGCGCTGAGGCCGAGACCAGTAATTTCGTCGAGCTCACCGATATGATGGGAATTCGTGTTATCTGTGCTTTCCTTGAAGATTTAAGCGAAGTAGAGCAGCAGATAAAAGATAATTTTGTGGTCAAAGAAGTGGAGTACAAGGGGGCCCAGCAGTCTTTCCGTGAGTTCGGCTATGAATCCGTTCATGTGCTTGTTTCAATCCCCAGGGACTGTATGCCAAAAAAATGCGGGCTGCCTCTTCCGGAAAGTCTTGTTTGCGAAATTCAGATACGCACTATTTTGCAGGACGCCTGGGCAGAAGTCGAGCACGAGCTT
The DNA here is from genome assembly GCA_946611835.1 of uncultured Treponema sp. Taxonomy (GTDB): domain Bacteria; phylum Spirochaetota; class Spirochaetia; order Treponematales; family Treponemataceae; genus Treponema_D. Next base: position 17,368 of record CAMOEE010000015.1, read on the forward strand.
ATCTATAAGTCGGAATTTACTCCCTTCGACATGCCTCTCCGTCGTAAGCTTGCTTCCATGAACGCAAGCCTTACGCTTGCGGACATAATCTTCCAGGAAATTCGGGATTACCAGAAAAAGCTTCAGGGAGAGGTTGAAGCCCGAAGAGCTTCATTCTACGAAAAGGCTGACGAACTTACATTCTCTTCAAGCGGTAAAAAAATCGAGAACCTTGAGCCAAAAAATATCAACAGGGTCTCACCTTATGTTCATGGCACAATTGATGATATGATTCTTGAGGCCATACAGGCTCATAACCATGGAGATCTTGAGAAGGCTGTCGAAATATACAGCATTATCCTTAGCTCTGAGCCAACGCCCCCTCCACCGGTTCTTGCCGTAATCCACAAACACCGGGGCATGGCATATTTTGCTCAGAATAACTATACGGCATCCCTGGAAGATTTCAGACAGAGCGTCGTTTATGATCCCGAAGGTTACCGGTCATTCTATTACATCGGTATTGTCTTAAGTATCATGAACCAGCATAAAGAAGCCATTGAAGCCTACAGCGAGTCAATAAGAATCAATGAGTATCAGTCTCACGCACATTTCCGCAGGGCGATTTCATATTACAAAATAGGGGATTTTGACAGCTCCTTAAAAGATCTTACCAATGCCCAGTCACTTGGACTGAATGACTCCGAGACTGAAAGCCTGCACGCAAAACTTATGGAAAAATTCGGCATGAAGATGTAAGGAACAAGAAATCCATCCATGGATTTCTTGTTCCAACGAGAATTTTTGGAAAAAATTCTCTCCTTACGTTTACCCCACATCCATGTGGGGCATTTTTTTGTTTCGAGTGCATAGCCCGTATCCATGTGGCAGTTTTGTTTAAATTATGCTAATATTCTCAAATGGAAATTAACAGACGGTTTTCCCAGGAAGTTCGTGAAGAAATGCGGAGGGAAATCCAGAATTCGGGCGGAAATGAAGTTTTTTTTACAGGAATAATTGATGCGGACGGAAAAATCATTTCTGTCAAAGCTTGTGCTCGTGGAAATTCCAACACTGTTCCAGTTAATTTCTCTGAGAGCCGTGCTGCCTCTGTTCTGATTCACAATCATCCGTCCGGAAACCTCCATCCTTCAGACGCTGATTTAATGGTTGCAAGTGATGCGTCTGAAAAAGCCCAGGGATTTTACATCGTAAACAATACTGTGAGCGAAGTTTATGTTGTAATGGAACCTATCAAGCCGACGGTTACAAAAAAACTTGATTCAGAAGAGACTGCCCTTTATCTTTCGTCTTCAGGTCCCCTTGCAAAAATCTCACCATATTTTGAGGAGCGTCCGGCCCAGATAGAGCTTGTAAAAGAAATTTCTTCAGCCTTTAATGATGATGCTGTCGGCCTTTTTGAGGCCGGGACTGGTGTCGGTAAGTCCTTTGCCTATCTTGTTCCGGCAATGCTCTGGGCTCTGGAAAATAAAGAGAGGGTTGTGATTTCTACAGAAACGATAAACCTTCAGCAGCAGCTTTCTGAAAAAGATATCCCCCAGGCGGAAAAAATCATTGCTAAAAAAGTTAAGGCTGTTCTTGTCAAAGGGCGGCAGAATTATGTCTGCCTGCGCCGTCTTAGTGAGGTTGGCACGGAGCGTGACTTGTTCAATGACGAGACTGAAATATTTGATAAAATCAACGACTGGGCAAAAACGAGCGCGACAGGAAGCAAAAGTGACCTGAGCTTTATGCCGCCCGAGAATCTATGGCAGCGGGTCAATTCTGAGGCCGATGCCTGCATGGGGATGAGGTGTAAATTCCGTGAAAAATGTTTCGTTATGAAAGTTCGTAAAGAAGCTGCTGACGCAAACATTCTCGTGGTAAATCATCATCTTCTTTTTGCTGACATTGAGTCACGAATGAATGGGGCGGGCTACGATGATACGGCCGTCCTCCCTCCCTACAAACGGATTGTTTTTGACGAGGCTCATGGCATCGAGGATGCGGCCACAAGTTTTTTCTCAAACGCCATAAACCGCTTCAGAATCTTGAAGCAGCTTAATTTGTTGTACCGGCAGCGAAAAATGAGCAGCACAGGTTATATTTTTACTCTTTCAGCTCTCTCAAAAATTGAGGACAAGAGCGACCTGGTCAAGAATGAGATTGAGGCGACAAAAAATGCCCTTGCTCATCTAGAGGAAGAGGCAGGTCATCTTCTTGGAAATGAATTCAGTATCCGTCTTTTTACGGGAACTGCCCCGAGGTTTTCTTCCGTGATCGCATCCGTCGCGCTTTTACAAAAACATCTTGCTACAGTCACGGGTCTTACCCGGGAAATTATTGAAGGAATTGATGAGGATGATCTTGACAACTCTGTAATTTACGAGGCCAAGGCGGTGTTGAGACGGCTTGACGATATGGTTGCGGTCTGCCAGAGTTTTTTCTCATGGGAAGAGCACCCGGAAAGCGTTTTCTGGATTCAGGCCAAGAGATTGCCACCGTCTATGGCAAAGTCCGTGGATAATCCATTCTTCTACGAGTTTGTTCAGACTCCCCTCGATATTGCCCCTATGATGAACAAGGGCGTTTACGAGCCTCTGAAAACCGTGGTCTGTACATCGGCGACAATTTCAATTAACAAGAGCTTTGATTTCTGGAAAAAGCGGGTCGGAATAAGTTTTGTTGAGAAAGCCCGGGTGAAGTCAGGAGAATTCGCTTCTCCATTTCCCTATAAGGAGAATATGTTTTTTGCAGTTCCCAGTGACGCACCCTTCCCGGACAACGAGAATTTTCAGTCCTTTATCGAAAACTCGATTGTCTCGCTGATTCAGGCGGCCGGCGGAAAGACCCTTGTCCTGTTCACGGCTTATGATTCGCTCCGTCATGCCTGTGATACAGCCCGTACCCGCCTGCGTCTTTCAGGGATTACTGTCCTCAGACAGGGTGAGGATGACCGTTTCCGCCTTTTGTCGCAGTTTAAGGATGATGTATCAAGCGTCCTGTTTGCGACAGACTCTTTTTGGGAAGGAGTCGATGTACCGGGCAAGTCTCTCTCTCTTGTAATCATCGTAAAAATGCCTTTCGGTGTTCCGACTGATCCGGTTTTTGCCGCGAGAAGCGAGCAGATTGCGAAGAAGGGGGGCTTTCCTTTCATGGAACTGAGCGTCCCGGAGGCTGTTATAAAATTCCGTCAGGGCTTCGGCAGGCTGATTCGCCGGGGGGATGATACAGGGGCCGTTGTGGCTCTTGACCGGCGTATAATCGAGAAGTCTTATGGAAGAATGTTCACGCAGAGCGTCCCGGAGTGCGAGATTGTGTACAAGCCTCTGAAAAACATTCTTGAGAGAGTAGAGGAAGTTTGCAAGTAAAAAAAGTAAAAAAAATTGTTTTTTTTCTTACTTAAGCTATTGCAATAAAATTCTATAAATGATATATTATTTGAGCGTTGTGAATCGCAATCGGGCAGTTAGCTCAGTTGGTAGAGCCCCTGGTTTACACCCAGGTTGTCGGG
>CAMOEE010000016.1 GCA_946611835.1 uncultured Treponema sp.
CAGGCAATGATGACCTCTACGCCACCGTTGATGTTTCAATCGATGTGCTTCCGGGCGTGACTAAGCTCAATTTTGTTCCTCTTGATGTAATCACAGCTGCGGCTTCCGAAAACAGCTACAAAGGCACACCGTACTACAGTGCCGGCGATATAATTCAGCGCAAAAAGGACAAAACTTACTGGATTTGCGTTCGTCCGGCGGGCGGCCCTTTAAACAAGGACAAAAGCTACTGGATTTGCCTTAATCCCTATGACAATAAAGAAAAATGTCTCATTACCGGAGAAACAAAGAAAGTCACGATAAATCTTACAGAGGAAAATGGAGACTTTACAGGCGAGACTGAAAAACAGACATGGAAGTATGCGAAGAACCTTATGTCACTCAAAACTGCGCAGGCAGCGGCCTTCACATTCTTGTGCATTGCTAACCCAGAAACAAACACTATTTTTGACGGATGTACACAGGCATACAACAACCTCAAAAACATTGGCTTTGATCTGCTTCAGCTTTCGGCAGGTGGAAAACAGGAAAGTGGTGAAATTGACGAATATACATTGAACAATATGGCAGCATTCTGCTTTGTATATGGCAAGCCGAAAAATGATTCAAAACGCTCGGAAGATGCAGATGTAAAATATGTGCAGCCATATCTTCTTGTCAACGGTGCAAAGGGAACTGAAAGCAAACTTTTAGCAGATATAAAAACACTCAGAACAATTAATGAAAATCCACTTTCTTTGTTCTCTGTAACTGACAAGCATGATTTAGCATATTGTGTATGTTGCGAAGGCTTATTAGATGATCACGACCCATATAATTACGAGGATTATCTTTTCAAGTATTCGCCAAACAATCTTACCTTTAGTAACATAACAAAACTTGTAGATATGAGTATACCTATTGCTCCTGTTATGACGATAGAGCTCTGCATCAATGACAACAAGGGCAAGGCAGACGCAGCCAAAAAACCGAGCAGTGCGTATGAAGACTGCTTTGTGCAGCGTAACGATAGTGCCACTCAGTTTGACTATTGGGCAGCACGGCAGAACACAAAGCTGAGTATTGACGGCGTAGAAGCCAGCTGGCAGAAAGAATAGGAAATTATAATGAAACGAACGAAATTTTTTGCGGCTTTTTTGACGCTTGCACTCATCGCGGGCTTGGGCTTTGGCTCATGCTCGAACGATGACGATAACTCAAACACGGAAGCAAGCGAGGCGGAGCAGGAGCTTGAGGCGACGGCATTCAGCGTGTTGCGCTCGCTCACCGACCTTGCGAAGTACGACCCAGAAGCTGTAAAAGAAGACGAAGACGACGAGTACATCGGTGTGGAGACACTTCCTTCAAACTGGAAGAGCATGACTTTTGCCTGCGACCAGGGCATGGCTCTTTCTTCGGACAGCACCGTACGCTTAATCGCCGCGAACGGCATTGACGACGCAAAAGAGTTTTTTGCCTCAATGATTGGCGAGGAGTTTACGAGCGACACATACGCATGGAACTATGCGGGGCTTGGCTCGCTCACCTTCACGGCGGTTTCCGGCAATGATGACCTGTTTGCCACCATCGATGTGGCAATCGATGTGCTTCCCGATGTAAAAGAACTTCGCTTTTTGTCTGAGAACGCGTACGACGACGCGACGGCGGAACTCAACGCGGAGAACAGCTTTTTCGGCGTTCCCTACTACAGCGCGGGCGATGTCATTCAGCGCACGAGCGACGGCACCTACTGGATTTGCGTGCGACCGGCGGGCGGTCCCTTGCGCAAGGACAAGAGCTACTGGATTTGCCTTAATCCCCTGAATACGAGCGGAAAGAACACCCTTATCAAAACCACGACTGAAAATGTCTCATATACTGCCACCTACACTTATAAGGCCGCTGATGGAGAATATAAGAAGGCAATCGAAAAGAAGTCTGAAAAATGGACGTTCGCAAAGAACCTTATGTCTCTAAAGACTGCTAAAGCCGCTCATCATACTTTCAACCTCATTGCAAATCCCTGGACATGGGCCAACAAAAGCAATCAGAAAGGCGAAGAGCTTTATAAATCTTTGTGTGACGCAAGGTTTGACCTCCGGAATTTGATGAACTATAAAAATCTGGCAGTCAGAAATGGCGGCGATGAAATCATGGACGATGACGAGGAAAACGGTCAGGCTCTCGCTGAGGAAGAAGCTGATTATGATTCATATATTCCTAATGGAAGCTTTTGTTTTGCTTACGGAAGTGTTACAAAAGATAGCAAGAGAATCACTTCTGGTTCCAGAAAGAATGCTGGAACAAAATATATCCAGCCTTTCTTGTTCTGTACGAGCAAAATGGAATCCGAGCAGGCCGCTTATTATTGTATTTCAGAACAGATTTTCACCATGGATGAATTCGGAGATTCGTATTCAGCAACAAACAGCTTTGACGGCGATTTTGTCAGCGCACAAGACACGCTTTCGTGGCAGGAAGGTCCTTATAACATTGAAAACTTCCTTCACACTGTTTATGCTGACGGGGTTTTGGGTTTTTCGAACGAATCGGCAGCATATAATAAAAAAGACAGCCTCTATGCCTACCACATATTTTTCAGTCCCGAGTTGTGCATAAAAGACAATAAAGGAAAGACTGCTGCCGAAAGACCTGTTGGCAGTGCCTATAAGGATATTTATCGCAGCGGGATGCCTGACTGGTGGTGGGCTTCCCTTGAGACAAGCGTGCGCCATGTAGACGGTGTCGCGGTAAACTGGAACAAAGAAAACGAGTAGGGGAGCATTTGATAAATGGAGCTTACTTGCGTGTTTTTTTCTTGGAAAACTCTTATTCTGAGTTGGAATAATCTTTGAAAGAATGGAGAATCTTATGAAAAGAACTAAATTTTTAACTGCATGTGTTGCAATGGCATTTGTGGCGGGCATGGGCTTCCTCTCTTGCTCGAACGATAGCGACAACAGCACAGAAGTCAGCGAGGCTGATATAGAACTTGGGAACTTGGCTTTCACCGTGCTGCGCTCGCTTACTGACCTTGTGCAGTACGACCCGAACAAACAGACAGACGAGGACGGAGTGGTTACGGGAATTGAGACGCTTCCGTCAAACTGGAAAAACCTTACCTTCACCTGCAATCAGGGGGTCGTGCTTGACGATTCAAATTCCACCGTGCGCTCGGTGGCAGTTCTTGACGAAGAGGACGCAAAGGATTTCTTCTCTGACATCATCGGCGAGGAAATGGAAAGCGAAAGCTGCTCATGGTCTGTCGCAGGAATCGGCTCTCTTTCATTCCAGACGGTTTCAGACGACGATGATATTTTTGCGAAAATCTTTGTGAACATTGCCGTTCTCCCCGATGTGACGGAGATTGACCTTGTTCCTTACGATGTGGTTACTGGCGCAAACGCAGAAAACAGCTATTCTGGAAAAGCCTATTATGCGGCCGGCGACATCATCAGGAACATAAAAGACAACACGCTCTGGATGTGCGTACGGCCGGCGGGAGGACCGGCAAAAAAGGACAAAAGCTACTGGATGTGCCTTAATCCCGCCGGCAAGAACATCATCAAAAGCGAGACAAAGCGGGTTTCCGTCACCAATTCCGAAACAGGCAAAAAGGAAACACAAACATGGACATACGCAAAGAATCTCATGTCCTTAAAGACGGCAAAGGCCGCCATGTTTACGCTCAACTGCCTTGCAAACCCGAACACATATGAGCTGTTTGACAACTGCAAGAATATTTACGATGCGCTTTATGAAAGAAATGTCGACCTGCAAAAAATTTCCGCGGCTTACATAGATGGGGCTCTGCTGCAAGAGCAAATGAAGGGTTCTACGGCTTTCGCATTTGCCTATGGCTCGCCAAAAAACGACTCCAAGCGTCCAAACGCATCAGAGGTAAAGTATGTGCAGCCTTATGCCCTTTCAGGTGCCACTATATCAAAAGACGCAGGGTATACTTTACTTTTGTCCATTCGTACTGAGTATGAGCCAGGATTTTATCCTAGGCTTATCTCTTTTACCGATGCCTATGACATTGGCTATGCAAATTCAGCGGATACGGTAAGAGACGACGACCTTGTAGATGACCCCTATAACTTTGAGAATTTTCTTCACACATACAGTGAAGAAACTGACGTGGGTCTTCATTTTGTTAAAGACGAGAATTCTGTTTGGCTAGGAATTGACGGTTTAACATATCGTGCGGTTGTATCGCCTGAGCTGTGCCTTAAAGACAACAAAGGAAATAAAGACGAAGCAAAAAAGCCGAGTAAATCCTACGAAGATGTATTCCGTTCTTGTGAAGACCAGGACTATGCATTTGGTGAGGTTGCGGTTTTTGATTACTGGGATGCCGTAGAAAAAACCCACTTTTATGTGAATAAGGTTGAAGTTAATGGCATTGACAATTAAGCATATACACGAGGAGATTTTTATGAAACGAACAAAATTATTTGCTGCAGGTGCGGCACTCGCACTCATCGTGGGCTTGGCTCTTCTCTCATGCTCGAACGACAGCGATGAGAAAAAAGAAGAGACAATCGCCGACACGCAGGACAATGCGGTTGCGGCAGAAGACATTGCGTTCAATCTTCTGCGCGAGCTGTGCGACCTTAAAAACGACAACGGCGATGAGGAACTTCCGTCTGACTGGAAAACAAAGACTTTCACGGCAGACATAGGAACGACATTCCCCACAGAAGCGGGGGGCAGCGACACAGTGCGCTATGTTGCCTGCGACAGTGCCGATGATGCCGCCGACTACTTCCACGAGCTTATCGGAAGAGAAAGCGACTCCTGGAGCGATGCAGATGCGGGAGAGTTCACCTTTGAGAAAGCGGGTAATGCAAACAGAGACGAAGATTTGTTTGCCACGCTCACGGTAAAAAGCAATCGCGTTTCCGGGCTTTCGCTCTTAAAATTCTACTCTGAGGATGGCATCAAAGATTCTGTCGGAACTAACGCCGTAAATCCCACCTACTACCACGCCGGCGACATCGTCACGCGCGATTCGGACGGAACTACATGGATATGCGTAAAACCTGCGGGCGGACCTTCAAACGACAGTAGCAGCTACTGGATGTGCCTTGACCCCTTCGCCAAGAGGGGCAAGAACGCAGGAAAGTGCATCATCAAAGAGGACAAAAAGAAAGTCTGGCTTTCTTACGCAAACCTTATTCAGAAAAACTGGGTGTACGCAAAGAATCTCATGTCGCTTGACACGGCAAAGGCTGCGTACCACACATTCAACGCACTCTTAAACGGAAACGGCACGAACGCTCGAACCGTGTACTCTGCCATTGCTAATCAGGGTTACGATATCGCGAATCTCTCAAACAAGGGCGAGAATTTCTGCTTTGCCTTCGGAAGTCCCAAAAACGACAAAAACCGTGTATCACGCGGAAACAGCGTAAATTCCCAGACAACCTATGTGCAGCCATTCTTTATCGGGAAAGTGGGAGCGGCTGATTCTATCCAAGCGACTTCGGACGGCTACAGCTCCGTTCAGGGGGCAGCAACGATGCTTGCCGTAACCGATTCTTACGACCGCAACTATCTTGATTCTTTTTACACGGATTTCCTTTGCTATATCCTGAAAATGTCGACGAATGTGGATGACGGTTACACCTATCTTGATTACATTCACAGCGTAACGGAAACGGACGAAACGAAAACGCTCGGATTCACCGGAACATACACATGGATGAGCAATAAAAAAACTGAAAATCCAAAATACGCTTCGTTCAAATCATATCCGTACCATATCATATACAGTCCTGAAATCGTAATTAAGGACACAGGAAGCAAAGTCAATGGATATACCGAAGTCTACATATCCGGCGACAATGCTTTTGATTACTGGGGGACGCTCTAACGCAAAAATAAGCCTATGCAAATAAAAAAACAATTTCGATTTTCTCTTTTTTCTCTTATGCTTCTGCTGCTTGGTGCACTGCTCTCCTGCTCGAATGACAGTGACAGCGGCGGCGGAGAATGTGAGGCCGAAAAAATCTCGGAAAAGCTCGTCATTGTCTTTCATTTGCCCGAAGGCTTGGGCGACAATTCCTACAACGATAATCTGACATTCGGAGTGCACAAGGCAGCCTTTGAAAACAACCTGCTTGTGTACGACATAAGCCCTGAAAACTGGGAAGATGCACTGGAGCGGATTCCCAAAGTTTTTTCATCATATCAGGAGCTTATCGGCTCGGACGAAAACGCTGATATTTCCGTCCTCTTTATTTTCGCAAGCGAAGGTTATCTCAATATTCTCGTTGACAATGAAGATATAGCAAAACTGATGGTAAATTCGGCGAATCTTTTCTCTTATGTGCTTTTTGAAGCAAATTATCCTGATTTGCCGTCCTATCTGAGCACGGTGTATATACCGACTTACGGTGCCTCCTACCTTGCAGGAAAGGCTGCCAAATCGCTTCTTTCAAAAAAAGAAAATCCCCGCGTCATTTCCCTGCTTGCCAATGATTATGTAAATTATATCCTTGACTCACTTCAAGGCTTTATGCTCGGCTACGGCGTAACTTATGAGAATTATTTTATCCCCAATTATTTTACGGTAACAGAAGAAGAAGTGACAGAAATAACAAAAGCCACTTTTGTTGCAGAGACAATCAATGGGGAAGGGGACTCAACGGGCTTTAACAGCGAGGAAACAGCCTACAAAATCGCGTACAACAACAGCTTCAACGCATTTGATTTGTATTTCCCCATTTGCGGAGGAAGCATACACGGACTGCTCCGCTATAACCGCGAGCGGGGAGCATCCTCGTTCTACACCGTCGGCATGGATTCCGACATGAGTTCGTATTCTGGTCAGGTTCCTTTTTCGGTAGTCAAGCGGGTGGACAAGGCGGCACAAAAGTGCATAGAGCAGTGGCTTTCAGAGGGTAAAGTCGCTCATTATCAGAGACTGGGGCTTGGCGAAGGCTACACAGAGCTTGTGGTTTCAGAAGGCTATGAAAGCCTTTCTGCCGTCGTGCAGGAAAATCTTTCAGAAGCGATTGCAAGGGAGAAAGAATACTATGAGGAGTAGATGCAAATTTGTTTTTCTTTTTTCGCTTATTTTGATTTTGCTGACATTTTCTTCCTGCAAAACCGATGACGATGATTCTCACCCTGCAAAATCTTCCCTTGAAAAAGTGAATGTCGCGGTAGTCCTTCCTCTTACGGAAGGCACGGTTCAAGAAGTCCGTTTTAAGCGTGTCGCCGAATGGTATCTTACGACTCTCGAAAAGGCGACGGGCGTTTTTTCAACTCCGTTCACGCTCAACATCGAATGGTACGACGAAAACACAGCGAATCTGGATTCCCTTTCTTCGACACTTTCTTCGCGCTCTGATTTGCTTGCCGTAATCGGACCTATGTATTCAAGCCATGTTCAGATTTTTGCAGACAAATGCTACGAAACAAAAAAGCCCCTTATCACTCCATGTGCTTCAAGCGAGACTGTCATCCGCGCGTATGCGGTGAATGCCGCCGTCAAGGACAAGAAATCGCCTTTTCTGTGGACACTCACCGAGTCCGATGTCTCGCAGATTGAGGCTTTGCTTTCAAAAGTTTCCACTTACGGCGGAAAAAGCGTTTCATTGCTCGCAAGTGCCGATGTTTACGGAAAGACGTTCTTTGACTGGGTGCCGTTCCTTGCCACCGAGCTGGAACTGGAAGTCAGGCAGAATGTCATTTACGAAACCGACACCGTAAAAAAAGACTATGAATCTGGTACGGTCCCAGTTTCACTTCCGGAGGCGGCTGAGACGGTTTTGTCATCGGACGCGGATTTTGTCATTTGCGCATTCTCTTCCTACGCTGATGCCGAAACAGTGCTCAAAAAGCGGGAAGAAATCGGTGACACGGCCCCGCGCCTGCTTTTTTCGGACACGGCTTTTACGGCAGAACTGCTTTCTTTTATGGAAGGAGAGGACTGCCTTGCTGAGGGAATTGAAGGAACCGCCCCGTATGCTGACCCTGAGAGCGCGTTCGTCGTGGATTATGCCGCCCGGTTCGGCGAAAATCCCGTCGTCGGCGAGGCTCAGTTCTATGATTCGCTTCTTTTGTGTTCGTTTGCCGCAGCAGGTTGTTTCTGCAACAAAAAAAACGGTGATACGGACGCTTTTACGAACGAAAAAGTGAATGCCGAGCTTCGAAAGATGAACGAGGCAAATGCGGGAAGCGAATACGCATGGAATCTTGTGGGCATGGTCGTTGCATTAAAGAGCCTTGACAAGGGCGTGTACACGAACTTGTGCGGTGCTACGGGCCTTCTTGACTTCGACAAGGAAACGCTCACATCGGCTTTGTACAGCATTTATGTACATTGGTGCGTAGTCGATGGAAAATTCGTGCCGCTTGAATTCACATCGACCGAAAGCAGCTCGCACTCAAGCGGAAACAGGGCAAGCTGGGAATGGATTGCAAGTTTTGACGACAACGAAGATATTGAGGATTCCGAGAATTCAACCGTCTCATACGGCGACATGGAAGAGCAGTGGGCGGTCATCGTTGCGGCATCAACTACATGGGCGAACTACCGTCATCAGGCAGACGCACTTTACATCTACCAGCTTTTGCGCAAAAACGGCTATCCTGATGACAAAATTATCCTGATTCTTGCGGACGACATTGCGAATCACAGGCGCAACAAGCGGCCTGGAGAAATAATCGCCCGCTTTGAAGGCGAAAACCTGTACACCGATAATTTGCAGATTGATTATCTTTTAGAGGAACTTAGCGCCGAGGATATGTCAAAAATCATGCAGGGGGAAAGCATCACTCTGGAAAATCGGGAGACATTAAGGCTCTCTCATCCTCATCTTGTTGAAACGCCTACGATTCTTAAAAGCGGCTCTGACTCAAACGTCCTGTGGTTCTGGTCAGGGCACGGAACGAACATCAGGGGCGACAGCGAGAACGGCTATTTCGTATGGGAAGGAAAAAATTCTGCCTATAAAGGCTTCACCACGGACTTAATGAAAAACACGCTCGAATCGATGAGCAGTGACAGCGATGGAAAAAAGCATTTCAGACAGCTTCTGATTGTCACGGAAACCTGCTATTCGGGAAGCGTCATGCATATCTGCTCTGGAATCGAGGGCGTGCTTGCCTTTACCGCCGCCAACGGTTCTGAAACATCCCTTGCCGATTTGTACAGCGTAGACCTGAAAGTGTGGCTTTCAAACCGGTTCACCAAGAACTTTACGGAAAGCATAATAGAAAATTCGGGGATTTATTACGCCGATTTGTACAAATATCTTGTGAAAAACACGATTGGCTCTCATGTCAGGCTTTTCAACGGTACCTGTTTCGGAAACCTGTATAATCTAAGTCCGAACGAGCTTGTTGTGTACAAGGTGCCTGATTGATTTCAAAGCTTTTACTGGTGCAAGTTATCTGAATTTGTGATATAATTATCTCATGGAAAAGAAATTTTATAGTCCGCGCGAAGTTGTTGTTGGCGGATTTGAAAATGTTGATAAAATACTTGTGGGTGGGGCTAATCCCGTAACAATTCAGACTATGTGGAAAGAGGGAATAGTCGGTGTAAAGGATAATCCTGAAAAACTTGAAGAAATCCGAAACAAGATTGCTTCCCTTAAAATGCTGGGCTGTGATATCATTCGTTTTGCAGTTCCTGATATGGAAAGCGCCGAGAGTTTCATCGAAATCTGTAAATCTACTTCAATGCCGCTTGTTGCGGATATTCATTTTGATTACCGCCTTGCCTTGAAGTGTCTGGAGGGGCCTGTGGCGGCGATCCGAATAAATCCGGGCAATATTGGGGCAAGAGACCGTGTTGAGGCTGTAGTCAATGGCTGCAGGGAAAAGGGCGTCGCTATCCGTATCGGCGTTAACTCAGGCTCTCTTCCCCATGATTTACGGGAAAAGGTCGAGAAGGGCGAGATGAGCCGGGCTGTGGCACTTAGCGAGACTGCCGCCCGAGAATGCGCTGTCTTTGACGAGCTTAATTTTGACCAGTTTCTGGTAAGCATGAAGGCTTCGAGCGTGGCCGAGACAATCGAAGCTAACGAGGATTTTGCCTCTAAATACAATATTCCCCTCCATGTTGGAGTCACTGAGGCTGGTCCTCTTATCACAGGCGTCGTTAAATCAACCCTTGCTTTCAGCCATCTTCTCAATGAGGGAATCGGCTCGACAATACGGGTTTCACTTTCTTCTGCGCCTGAGAATGAGGTCATCACGGGCCTTGAGATTTTGCGTGAATGCGGGAAGAGAAGCGGAGGAGTAACTTTGGTAAGCTGCCCTCGCTGTGGTCGCCAGGGCTTTGATGTCCACGCTTTTATGGATCGCTGGCAGAATAAACTCCTGTCAATGAAGAAAAACATCACTGTTGCGGTTATGGGATGTGTCGTAAATGGTCCTGGCGAAGGAAAACATGCCGACATCGGTATAGCAGGTGCTGGTGGAAAGGCAATTATCTTTAAAAAAGGCCAAATTGTACGAACGGTTGATGAAAAAGATGCCGATAATGTATTTGAAGAAATGTTGAATGAAATTTAGGCAGCATTTCTCAAAGGAAGCCTCTTTTTTATGAAAAAAATATTTCTGTCACTTTGTTTTCTTTTGACTTTCTCACTTCTTTTTTCTCAGGTCGTGCCTAAAAAGCCTGAGTCATCAGAATATTCATGGCGGATTTTGCAGGATGCACAGTTTGCCTTTGATAAAGGTGAGATTTCTCGGGCTATGAACCTTGCAAACAAGGCAAAAGCGAACAGGGTGGCTGAAAGTGACTATGAAGTCTATATCCTTGATGTCGCTCTCTCTCCGCTTGCCGTTCGCCGTGCAGGGGAAGATTTTGACGTTGTTCTTGAAGTTTTAAAAGAAAGGGATCAGACAGAGGCGATTTCAATCATCAATCGTTACCTGGAGCTTTATGGCAAAAGTTTTTTTCACTATTCCGTCAACAAAATGGAAGACTGGGTTGAGGAAAAACGGGTTTATCCAGAGGCTGATTTTTTGATTGGTAAGATTTACCGCCTCGAAGGTGAATACAAGACGGCCATTGATTTCTATGAGAAAGCCCGCCTTGAAAGCTCTTTCCTTGATATCCCTGATCAGATTTATGACATTCTTTACGAGATGGCTGATTTACTTAAGCATCAGGGGGAGACCGAAAAATATAAGCAGGCTCTTCTTCTGATTCTTGATAATGATTCAAACTACAAAGATATGGTTCTCCGTCGGGCCATGCTTAAAATCATTGATGCTGACAAACCTTCAAATGTTGACCGTTTCTTCAATTTATTCAGAGTTTCCTCACCTAAGACTTTGAACGCTCTTTATAATATCAGTCTGATTTTTGAGGAGGAAGGCGAGACCGAGAATTCTCTTTTTTCTTCTGCCCTTGGTTCGGTGGAAAGTTTTTCCCATATCCTTGATTCAATTTCTGGCCGTGACGCAAACTATGAATACACGACTTTGGCTGATTTCCTTAAAAAGATTTCCGAGTATGAAGATATTCTTCTCTGGTGCGAGCAGAATCATTTCTGGGATAATTTGATTGCTTTCTGCAAAAAAGTCTCTGAAAGGGGTGATGTCATTTATGCAAACGCAATGCTTGATGTGATTGCGAATAATTCTCATGATTCATATACGAGAGCCGCTGCCCGCTCAAACATGGTAAGGTAACTTTAAGTCTCTTGCTAGTAGTGAAGGCCGATTCCTGCGTAAATCTCATATTTCTTCACATTTTCTCTCCAGCTCATATCGATTTTATCCGGGTACTTCTTTGAGATGATGGCTCTTCCCAAATCGATTCCGACGCTTGCCCTCATAACGATTCCCTTCCAGCGCTCAGGGAAGAGAAGCAGCTCGACTCCGCCGGTATACCATCCGTCTTCAAGTGAAAAAAGCCTGCCTGTCACTTCATTTTTTGTGAGGGCTATGTCCACGAAGGGGGATATTTGAAGCTCGAAATTGAATTTGTCAGTCCAGGCGAATGTCCGTGAAAACCATGAATCTTCTCCGAAAATTGCATCTGACCAGTCAAGCCAGTGCGTCGTTATTAAGTGAATCGGAAAATCCAGGTTAAGGACAAGTGCGCTTGATGTCTTGAGGGCTTTTTTTGTCCTTAGTTCAATTCCGTCATAATTCGCATATTTCTGTTTGTCACGAACGCCACGGAGTAATGTTCCGATTTCTCCACGGTTTGATTTTGTGAGGAAAGCTGAGAATCGTGAGTTGATTCCGAAATATCTGAATGATTTGAATGCCTGTAATTCACCAAAAAGGCGGGGTTCGATTTCTTCCTGCTTGAAGTCATAGCCGATTGAGTGTCCGACCCTTGCCGAAATACCACTCCTGAAATTTCCATACCAGTTTATTCTTTTCGTTGATAGTGATTCGCCTGCTGATATCACCGGACTTGCCAGATCATCGTTCTTGATGTTTATGCCGTCCTTGTCATAACTTACTTTTGCGTCGGTGAAAGGTGTCCAGTACACGAATCCCCAGTTCTCTATGTCGAATATTTTTACTGGTGTAGAGAGCTTCATGTCGCTGGTGAAGTGCATGGTATCGTTATAGTCCTCGTATTCCAGGTCACGGTTTGCCTGCTCGCTCACATCAAGTATGAACGAAAGTTTTTGGAAAGGGAGCTCAAAAGTAAGCCCTGTCCCTGAGTGAAATTCAAGCTCATTTACGCCATGTGTATATTCAAGGTCAAAATTATTATTCCATGAGCAGATGAAGGGGCCGGAATAAAAAGGGTATCTGTAGTCAAATTCTGCTCCGAATGTAAGGTTTTGGTCCCCTGTCGTAACATCTTCTTTCAGACCGACAAAGGCTCCGATATTCATGGTGTTCATCGTGCCGAGAAAATTGACATCCTTGACTTTGACTTTGAAGATAAAACCGCTGTTTGAGTCATATTTGGGGTAAGGAAGAATCAGAAGTGATTTAGTATCATGGGTTTTGATTTCAAGCGAGACAAAAATGATTTCAGAGGAATCTGAAAGTTCAGAATTTTCTGAAATCTCCACACTGTCAAAAGCCCTTGTGTTCATAAGCCTTTGCTGAAGGTCAGCCAGATAAGAATCAAGTTCTTCCTTGCTTTCAAAAATCCTTTCGGTATTCACAGGAACAGTTCTTTTCAGGTCTTTTTCCCGGGTTTTATCAAGAGAATACTCTACATCTTTAATCTGATATCTTTCTGAGTAAACAGGGACTGAAAGAAATAGTAAAAATGTGAGAAAAACAAAACCTGACTTAAAGTGCGCTTTGTTTGGCTTTCGACAAGGAGGATCAATACGCACCTTTTCCCCGCAAGACAACATAGACGGTTTTGATGATAATCCAGATATCAAGCCAGACAGACCAGTTCTGTATGTAATAAGAGTCAAGCGTGACACGCTCTTCATAACCGGTGTCACTGCGTCCTGAAATCTGCCACATACCGCTTAAGCCTGGCTGGACTGAAAGAATGAACTGGGCCTTGTTCCCGTATTTTACAAGCTCCGGCTCCGTTACAGGACGGGGACCGATAAAACTCATTTCTCCTGTAAGAATGTTGAAGAACTGAGGAAGCTCATCGATGCTTGTCTTTCGCAGGATTTTTCCGACTTTCGTAACCCTGGGGTCATTAGTGAACTTACGATCCTTTTCCCATTCGCGACGCATTTCCGGGTTCTCTGCAAGAATTTTTTCAAGCTGCTTGTCGGCATCGATAACCATAGAGCGGAATTTCCAGCATTTGAATTCCCTTCCGTTCTTGCCGGTGCGCTTGTGACCGTAAAAAACTGGCCCCGGGCTTGTGAGCTTGACAATGAGGGCGACTACAGCCACAACTGGAAGAGTGACTGGCGAAGAAAGAAGAAGAAGAAAAATGTCGATGAAACGCTTCCAGAAGAGACTTATGCGTTTAGTGAGATTATGGGTTGATGAAAAGCCCAAAATACCGCCGAAATCACGGACATTCGTTGAGATTGTTGAGATGTCGTTGATTTTAGGAACCTGAATCGTATACCGGTAGTATGAATTGATGTATGTGGTGTCGCGGTCATAGTCACAGAGAATCGCGACTTTGATTCCAAAGGATTTTATGAGGTCAAAAGATTCTGCAGAAGGAGGATATACTGGAATTCCGAATTTCTCGGTCGGAATAAGAGCCTTGCTGTCTACAATCATTCCGGGCTTGTAGCCGAGATCCGGGCGTTTGAGGAGCCGTTCAATAATGAAATCCCCTGATTTTCCTGAGACATAGATGACAGCCGGAACTCCGAACCATTTGAACTTTGAGAAAAGCGTGCGGGCCAGTTCCCTGCCTGCCGGAAGAACAATGAGAGCAAATGGAGTGGCACAAATGAGGGCAATCACAAGCGGCCATTTGTCATCGGCTTCTTCAACAGTAATGGAAAGTGCGATTCCAACGAAAACAAAGAAAGAGCAGATGGCGAATTTCTTGACCTCATCCGCAGGCGGGTAGACAAGCCCCGGATAAAGCCCTGCCGCATAAAAAACGACCAGCATTGGCGGAAGATAAATCCAGTATGTGACGAATGAGCGAAAGTTAATCCATGAATGGTTGATAAAGTTGATGATAAAGAATGAAATACCGATACATAGCATGACACCGATTGCGTCAACAATCATTAATGCTGCCCCAGATGTGAAGGAGCTGGTGCGCCAGAAATTCTTTTTGAAAAATTTTTTGTATTCTTGGTTGGTCATTTTCTTGCCAATAAATAAAATAAGGTTGTTTAATTTTATCCCATAAATGGATAAAAGTCACTAGTTTTTAAATTCTTTCATCGTGTCGCAGATGATTTTAGCAGAACGTTTGTAAGAATAAATTTGAGAGACAGAGGAAATATCAATTTCTTGATTAGATTTTTGATTCATAAGAATAAGTTTATCTGATAAATCTGCGCTGTCTCCCGCCTTAAAAAAAGTGACCGGAAGAGAAGCGTAGATTTCTTTGAATACGGGTATATCCGAAATAAGAGCCTGCGTACCTACAGTCATTGCTTCAAGTGGAGGCATACCGAAACCTTCGTATAGGGATGGCTGTACCAGAAATTTTGACTTGGCATAAATGATTTTAAGCTGTTCGTTAGAAACTTTTCCTGTGAATTCTATGTTAATGCCAGAATTTGATAGTGACTGGAGCCTTTCGATTGTCTCTGAGTCGCCTGTCCGGAAGTTATCTGCATTTCCGACAATTACGAGCTTTGAGTGAAATGACGAATTCTTTTTTTGAGCTAATTCGAATGCATCCAGAAGTATTTTTAATCCCTTATGCTTTTTTATGTTTCCCACAAAAAGAATCTGATCTTCTTTTTGCGGTTTGTTTCCGTCAAAAGGTTCTTTCAGATAAGATGGGGCTGCGTTATAGACAATCTCGATTTTTTTTTTGCAATTAAGATGTTTTATGATTCTTTCTTTGGAGAATTCGGAGACAGTGAAGATTGCGTCCGAATAATTGACAGCACGTTTGTAAAACATTTTCCTTGCGAATCTTCCGGCAAAACTTGTTAATTCTTTTACATCAAGGAAGACCACATCATGAATAGTAGAAAAAATCGGGATTGATATGCCGTTTGGAATATTACAATAGGGAGAGAAAAAAAAGTCATAGCTGTTAATTCTATCAAGAACTTCGGCTGGAAAGAAAAAAGTCTCTTTTAGCGAAAATGGCTTGATATCACAGTAGCAGAATTCAACATTTGGCAAACTGATAAATGGAGAGCACTGTTCATGTGTGCCGATAAGAAGACACTGGTTTTCTTCGAGGAAATAAGGTATAAGCTCAGAAATGAAAGATCCAATTCCTCCTGAGCCAATCATCCGGCAATCAATGGCGATTCTCATCATTTTTTGCTGGTTTCCTCGTCAAGCTTGATGAGGGTGTCGTCGATTGCATCTTTTATCTCCCGAGAGAAACGTTCCTGTGAGAAGTTGTGTGCGTGCAGGGATATGAATGTGGCGTCAAAGGCCCCCTGTGACTCAAGCTCCTCAAAGCGGTGGATGGCTCGCTCAACGGAATCAGGAGTTGCGTGGGCAAAAAAAGTACCTGTCTTTCCGTTGACAACTGTTTCTAGGACTCCGCCTTTACCGAATGCTATTACCGGCCGGCCGCAAGCCTGAGCTTCAACTGGAATGATTCCAAAATCTTCTTCTGCACAGAAAATGAGGGCACGGCAACGCTGAAGATAGTCACGGACAGCCTCATCGCTTATTCTGCCTGTGAAGGTGATTTTTGAGTCTTTATATTGAGAAGCGAGCTTCTTCAGTTCCTTTTCCTGAGATCCTGAGCCAATAACGACAAGGTTCTTTTTGAGGTTACCGCAAGCCTGAATGGCGAGGTCAATTCGCTTGTAAGGAACAAATCGGCTGAATACGACAAAAAAGTCTTCAGCTGGCTTTCCGTTCGGCTGCATTGATTTTACATTTACAGGAGGATATACGACAGTTGATTCACGGTTCCAGTATTTTTTGATTCGGCGTGAGATGTAATTTGAATTTGCAATGAGCGTATCGACACGCTGGCTTGAGACATAATCCCAGAGACGGATTTTGCCCATCCATTTTTCCATGAAATGCCGGGTGAGCCGGCCGCTGCTTTTTTTGTATTCAAAATATTTGTCCCAGGCGTAGCGCATTGGAGTGTGAATATACGCCACATGGGGGACGAGCGGGGGAGTGATTACACCCTTTGCACAGCATGATGATGAGCAGATAACGAGCTTATAGTTGGACAAATCAAAGGATTCGAAGGCCTTGGGCATGAATGAAAGAAATTTGGTGTAAAGTTTTGTTGAAAAAGGCCATTTCTGCAAAAATGATGTATGGACTTTCTCTTTTGGGAAAATTTTACCCATTTTTTTTTCGTCATAGACCAGAGTGAAAATATCAGCTTCCGGGTAAATTTTGAGAAGTTCTTCGACGACCCGTTCAGCACCGCCATAATTGACCAGCCAGTCATGCACAATCGCAACTCTTTTCATAACGCCTTACTCCTACATTTATATTATACACTACTTTTAGAAAATTGCGATTGTTTTTTTTTTGTTTTTAGTTCTCGTCCTTTTCAATTTTGTCCAGAGTTGAAATCATATAGTCAGTAGTGCGAACGCCTGCTTCCCCGATGTGCTGCCAGGCCTCAGCCTTGTAGTGGGCTCTTTTTGCGGCGAGTTCAGGACTATCCGATGCGTTTTTTATGACTTCTGCAATGTTAGGAAAATCTTCTTCTTTTATTGGAATTCCTATCTCCTGCAAAGTCGTGACTGCCCATGGTTCATGTCCTGTGTCGTAAATGTCATAAGGCATTGTGTCCATTTCGGCATTTGCGTACATTACAGGCTTGTCGCACAAGAAAGTATAATCGTAGACGATTCCAGAGAAGTCTGAAATCATAATGTCGGCTTTTTTGAGAGAGTAGATGTTGTCCCTCTCGTTGTCCCAGGAAAGATTTTTTGCATCCTTGTAGCGCTCATGAAGGCGGTCGAGCATCTCTTTTTCGGAGATTCGGCTCTGGGGGTGAGGGCGAATAATTATTTTCATTCCGCTCGCAACAAGAGGGTCAAGAAGTTTTTCGCCATATAGGCCGAGAAGGGCGCTTTTTCCCCATGAAGGAGAGACTAGAACCGTAAATTCATGATTTTCTTCGGCAGGAATAGCTGCCATTTTTTCTTTGAGGACATCAAGATAAGTACAGCCTACTGTTACAAGTTCCTTTGCAGGAAGTCCTCGCTGTTTTTCAAGCAAGCGGATGTCGTCTGCCTGATAGTCGCCGGTCATCAAAACTGAGTCGAAATAATCAAGACCGAACAAGCGGTACATCGTTGAGTCAGTGCAAGAGTGGAAAATATGGCTGTAATGCTTTACATTCTTGCTTCGTTTAAGCTGATAGACCTGTAAACCAGGAGTAGTCATAAGAACGATTCCCGCTGAAAGCATATTGAGCTTTGCATAAGCGACATTTCCTGTTCCAATGCACTCTGGATGCACATACTCAAAGTGGCGGTCAAAAATAGGGTCGTCTTTCGTACCTGTAAAGTAGGTGAGTTCGATTCCTCTTTTTTCAAATTCTTCTGCCACAGGAAGAAAAACCGTATAATATCGTTTGTCTTCACAGTAAATCACATATTTTTTATATGATTTGTCCTGAGTGGCAGCCTTTCCACCGCTCAAAATCACCTTGAGTTTGATGAACAAAGCCCGAGAAAGGAAAAAAAACGTTGTTACGGCTCCAATCAGAATCGAAAAGAGCATTGAGCCCGTGCCCGGGTCGATATAAAGCGGTAGAATCATCATTTTGCAACGAATTCCTTAATGAGGCCGAGAACTTTGTCCATGTCTTTCTGTGGGGCGACAGTGATTCGCATTGAAAGATGGCTTCCTTCTGTCCAGAGGCGGGTGAGATAGCCGTTCTCTGAAAGGTAGTCCTTGAGAGCCTGAACATCGATTTCTTTGTCGTTTTCATCCAGGTTTTCGTTGAAACGGATGAAAATGAAGTTTGCGGCAGACTTATAAGCCTTGATTCCCTTGATTTTGTTAATCTCAGAAATGAAATCGTCCTTGAGCTTGATGATTGTCTTCGTAAGGTTGTTGTAATATGTTTTGTCCCGGAGGGCTGCGATACAGACTTTTCGGCCGATGTTTGATACACGGAAGGGGTTCAAGTCGAGCTTGAAGACCTGCTTTGCCATCGGAGTACACAAACCGTAGCCCATTCGAATACCGGCCAAGCCATAGAGTTTTGAGAATGTTCGGCAGAAGACTACATTGTTGTATGAGTTGAGCAAATATTTAGCGTCGTAAGTTACAGTTGAAAGACCAAGATATGCCTCGTCCACGATGACCAGGGAAGTCGGGTTTTCTTTGATGACCTTCTCCAAGTCGTTTCGGCTGATTACGGCGCCAGTCGGATTGTGAGGTGTTGTGATTACGATGATTCTCGGCTTTGTCTTTTTTGCCTCTGACATAAGGCTCTTCATGTCGAACTCGTATGAGTCTTTTCCCGGAACTACATTGTAGTAAGCGGCCTTTGCGTGGCGGAGCTCACAGACTGATTTGTAGTAATTCCAAGCTGGAGAAGAAATAAGAACAATGTCGTCCTTGTTGAGAACGATAGTCATGATTGTCTTGATTACATCAGATGAGCCTGAGTGGATGAAAATAGACTCTGTAGGAATGTCTGTGGCCTTTGAAACCTCCACTGCCAGATCATCCTCACGGGTGAGGTCGTAGAGGTAAAGGTCTTCCATTGTTGCGTTGTGAAGAACTTCAAGACATTTTGGGCTTGGTCCGAAAAGATTCTCGTTTACATGCATTCGCCCTGTGAGCTGCTCGGTTGCGACTACAGAATACTGCTTTGTCTCACCGTAGTTTGAAAGATAGCTGATTCGCTGGGTAGAGTTAATCAGCTCGTCTTCCTGGAAGAACTGCTCTATGAATTCCTTGAAATTTGGGTAGAACTGAAGAATGTCGTCTGTTGTGTCGAATTCCTTGCACTCAGAGTCATCGTAGCGTTTGATTTTCATTAAAAGCTCGGTGATGTGCTTAATCTGGAAGTCGTCCCAGAGCATGTATTTCATTTCAGGGTCGTAGTATTCCTTGACCATCAAATCAACAAATTTTTCTGAGAATGATTTTGAGAAGAATGCCTCACCGATTGTATACCAGGCTTTCTCTCCGCCTTTTTTGACTTCAGTCATGTATCCCCGGTCGTCGAGGCCTTTGACACAATACTCGTTACAGAACTCGTCGCTGTACAAGCAGCCGTAGTATGAGTCATAGACATAGTCTCGGTAAACATTGTGGGCGAACCAGTTGTCTGAGCAACAGATGTAACTTGCTTTGATGTAGTCTTTTGCGGCATAGAGGGAAGACATATTGTTTTTTTCTTCCCATT
>CAMOEE010000017.1 GCA_946611835.1 uncultured Treponema sp.
TAAAATCATTGGCGGACAAACATTCTGAATATAAAAAGATGGTTGAAAGCGGCGAGCCGGGCGACGAGGTTGACATCGCATCTGATGTAATCGACGGAGCACTCCTTGAGTCACTTGGCGCACAGGATTCAAACCGCCTCACAATGATTAACAACGCCCTGGAGCGAATCAAGCAGGGCAAATACGGTATCTGTCTCAAATGCCATAAGGAAATTCCTGTGGAGCGGCTTGAGGCAATTCCTTATGCCTTCATGTGCATTGGCTGCCAGAGCGAGAACGAGCGCCGAAACCGCTAGAGCCTGGAAAGCCTTTCCAAAGTGCTAAAGGGCACAAAACTTATAGCCGGCCTTATCGATGTCATAAATGATTTCGGTATAGCCGGCTTTTTTTGCAAGCTCTCGCCCAAGATCAAAGGCGGTGTCAAGGTTTCCGGCTGAGTGGGCGTCGGCGGTGAGGGCAAGGGGGACTTTGGCCTCGTGCAGCAAGTTAAGAAAATACTCGCTGGGGTAAGGTTTTGTAAGCCAGTGACGGCTGATTGCCCCAGTGTTGATTTCCGTGGCTCTTCCAGACCGGGAAAGTGCCCCTGCAAGGTCCTTCAGCATGTCCTTGTACCAGCTCTCCCCCTCGTCAAAGAAGGGAAATTTCTCGTTGAATTTGCGGATTAAATCCGGGTGGCCCAGAAGGTCAAAATCACCTCTTTCGAGCATTTCTTTTTGAAGGGCAAAATAATCCCCGATTAAAGCCTTTATCTGCCCGTCATAATACTTTTTTGCCCCTTCCTGTAAAATTTCGGGAGTGTCATCAAGGGCAAAAAGACCGTCCCGCTGGAAAATAAAATGGATCGAGCCAATAAGGTAATCGGGCTGAAATTCGGAATAGTTCTCGTGGCGGGGGATGGAGCTCCCGGGGATAAAGTCTGACTCGAAGGCAAGGCGGATTTTTATCTGGTCCCCGTATTTTTTTTGAAGGCGGTGGATTTCATCGCAGTAAGCCTTAAAATCCTCCGGCTGCATGTAAGTCTTCGTCCAGAAGGGGTACATGGAGTGGGAAGTGAACCCCAGTACCTTAAGGCCTTTTTTGATTGCAGAAAGGACATTTTCTTCAGGCGTGTTTTTTCCGTCACAGAATGTCGAGTGTGTGTGCAAATTTGACTTTATGTATCCGGTCATAGCTCGTTTTCTCCAAAAATTATCTTTCCGTCAATAAGGCTGATTTCTTCAAAAGAAATTGTATTCATTACCTCTCGCCATTTTTCTATCATGGAACGAAGGGTAGCGCTCTTGAATGGTTTTACGAGGATATCGTTGATTCCGATTTTCTTGTATTCTTCAAAGTCAGCCGTGTCGTTGTTAGCCGTGCATGCGATTATGATTTCATTGTAGTGCATGGCCCTGAGCTGCTTTGTAGTCTCAATTCCGTCCTTTTCGGGCATAAAAATATCCATGAAAACCATGCTGATTTCAGGATTGTTCAGTATTATGTCCAGAGCCTCAGCCCCGTTCTCCGCAAGGTAAACATCGGCACCAAAACGACGGAGGAAAGTCTCCAGGAGCCTGCGGTTCATGGGGTGGTCTTCCGCAACGAGGATTTTAAGCCCTTCCGCGACGGTATTCTCAGCTTTTTCTTTTGTCTGGGCGAGGGGAACAAGCTCCTCAATCACCTCTTCGGCTGCGGCAAGTTTCTTGAGCTCGCAGAATTCGCTCTTCAAAAGCTGGACCAGAGGAGAGGTCTTAATGGGCTTGTAGAGGTAGCCTTTGAAAAGGTCGAGGATTTTCATTTTTGCTTCCTCATGCATCTGCCCTTCTGGAGCCAGAAGATAGAGCGGCATGGGGAACTTGAGACTCCTGGAGTTTTTAATGTTGAAAGCCAGATGCCAGCCGTCTATTCCGCCCTTAAAAAGCATATTGATAAAAGAAAGCTCGTAGGGAGAATTTTCTCTTTCGGCTTTCAGAATGATGTCTATCGCCTTGTCACAGTCAGAACAGACATCAACGGAAGTAAAGCCCAGCTGGCGGAGCTTGTTTTTCAAGCTTGTTGCGGCAAGTTCACTGTCATCGACTATAAGGATTCGGTGAGAGGAAGGATTTTTGCAGCAGCTGATTTTTGCGGTATTATCGATTGCGACAGGCAGGGGGAGCGTGAACCAGAAAACGGAGCCGCCCTCAGGATTTGACTTTACGCCGATTTTCCCGCCCATTATGTTCACAAGATTCTTGCTGATTGAAAGCCCCAGCCCGGTTCCGCCGAAAAGCCTGTAAGTCGAGATGTCGGCCTGAAAATAGTCAGTGAAGAGTTTCTTCTGTTTTTCCTCGCTGATACCGATTCCGGAGTCAGTTACGGTAAAGCGTATTCCCTCGGATTTTGAATAATCAAGCTCCACATGAACGAAGCCCTCGTTTGTGAATTTTACGGCATTATTGATGAGATTGAGCATAATCTGCCGGACCCGCATTGAGTCGCCTGTGACCATCGCAGGAACGGAAGAAGAAATGTCGAGGACAAGCTCCACTCCCCTGTTGAAAGCCTTTACGCTCTCTGAGTCAACAAGATGTTCGGTGACAATTGCGATGTCAAAAGGAATGTTCTCAATCTGGAAGTCGCTCTGATTCATTTTTGCCAGATCGAGGATATTGTTGGCAAGGTCAAGAAGGCCCTCCGCACTGAACATAATCTGGCGGATGTATTCCTTCTGCTCTTTGTCCAGTTTGGTGCCTTTTATAAGTTCCGCCGCCCCGATTATAGTCTGTATTGGGGTACGGATTTCATGCAGGGCGTTCGCAAGAAAGCGTGTAGTGTCGCTAAAATTTACATTCTCGGAATTATGCTCGTCGTTTGGCATTTATGACTTCCAGTGCCTTCTGCACGATGACTTCTGGCGGCTGCGGTTTTACCAGGTAACTTGAAGCTCCAAGCCTTAAAGTCTGCATGATGACCTCTTTTTGAACCACATTGGAATAGACAATCACAGGAAGGTCGATGCGGTTGTCAATGAGGAATTTGAGGATATCGAGGCCCGTGACTTCCGGCATGTACATTCCGGTAATAGCAATGTCAAATTCACCGGGCTTAACCTTTGAGATAAATTCCTTGCCGCTAAGGAAAATTGAAACCTCACCGATTGTTTCGGCTGCCTGCTTGAGGAATTTTATGACTGTCAGATCGGTGTCGATTACGGCAACCTTCAGGCTTCCTGCTGCAAGCTCGTCCTTTCCACTGATTGAATGTCCGTTGTCAGCAGAAAAATGAAGGTCGACAGAGCCTAAGTCCGCGTCTTTTTCGGCAGCAAGAATCTTGTCGGTGATGAGTTCCTGAACATTTGAAGTGGAGCCTCCTTCGATAAGGGAATTGAGGACCGATGAAAGCTCCTTTACGACCTGAATTCCCTCGTAAACAGGATGTCCGTCGATAAAATCGTAGACGAATTTGTCAAAAGAAAGGACTTTAATATTCCGCCTCAGGACCCGCCTGTCCGCCGTGATGTTGTTAAGCAAAAGCTCCAGATTGAGGCCGTCAACATAGCTGAGGCTGAGATCCGACATCATAAGAATGATTTTCGGAACGGTGAGCTTGTTGTTGTCAATCATCTCGGAAATCTTGTATTTAAGAAGGGAGATTTTCTCACGGTTGAGGCCCATGGCAATCTCAACGAAAATGATGTCATGGTTGAGATGAAGGTCGAGCACGCACTTTGTGGTGTCGATTGCGAATGCCGAATGAAGGACCCGGCCGACTGAATCAAAGAAAATGTCGAATTTAATAGGGCGGGTGAAATATTTGATTACACCATACTGAACTAAATCCGTGACCTCGTATTGCTCGATTAAAGGGCCGGTCATAATGATTGGAATCTTTTTGCCGTTTGGATCCGCCTGTTTTTTTTCGAGGAATTCAAGGACATCACCTACAGAATGCTCAATATTTATGATTACAAGTTCAGGAAGAATAGAAAGAAACTTGGGCAGAGCATCACGCTGTGAGTCCGCAATTTCTACGGCAACATTCTCTTCGGTAAATTTTTCTTTTAAGAATTCTCGAAGCATCGGCGGAGCATCGATTACCAATACATTTTTCATGATTATATATGATACTGCATAAAATCTTAGTTTTCAATTAAGAAATCCCGGAAAAATTCCAAAATTCTGCAATATGTGATATTATTGGTAAAGGAGAATCTTATGGCAAAAGTAGCAGTTTTTTTAGCACCAGGTTTTGAGGAAATCGAAGCCCTCACTTCAGTTGATTACCTTCGCCGCGCAAATGTCGAAGTATTTACGGTCTCAGTTCCCGCAGCAGGAGACGAGAATTTTTCACAGAGTGTCACGGGAAGCCATAAAATCACGGTGATTGCTGACCTCACCCTAAAAGAATATATCGAAAAAAAGCTTGAAGAGCAGACGAATGCAATTTTCTTCCCGGGCGGGATGCCGGGAGCTAGCAATCTGGCTGCAAATCAGTACCTTTTTCAGCTGGCAACAAAAATGGACAGAAAAGGCAGGCTCGTGGCCGCAATGTGCGCTTCCCCGGCCGTAGTTCTCGCCCGAATGGGACTTCTTACAAACCGCAAGTGGACCTGTTACCCGGGAATGGAAAATAACCTTGCAGAATATTGCGTGACCGAAGACTGGGCAAAGGAAGTAATGGAAAATTCGACTCACATAAAGAATGTTCCCTATGTCTTTGACAACAATGTGCTCACAGGCCGGGGCCCGGGAACCGCCGAAGAGTTTGCGATGAAGTTCGTCGAGCTTATGACTGACGAGGCCACCGCAAAAACTATCCATGACGGAAGCTGCCAGCGGTAAAAAAAAGCCCGCTCCCCAGGAAAAGCTGGGTGCGGGCAAAGTGGTTTTTCAACCATTCTATTTAACAAGGAGAAATGGAGAAAATCCCTTGTTAAAAATCCAATTACTCATACTGCACGGTTACAGTAAAGTCAGAAAGGCTGGTAAAACTTGAGCCTGTTCTTGTAGCCGTCCAGTATGGGCGGAACTGAATCAAAGCGCTTGTAGATGCATCAATTTCAATTTCTTCGCTGTAATCAAGAGGTGTATAGGCAGATTTTGTGCTGTTTTGCTTGATTGAACCAATTTGAGTCCAGCTGTTTCCTCCGTCCATAGAAAGATAAACATCTGTCTGAACATTTCCTGTCGAACCACTTGCACCGGCCTCCGCCTTGATTGCAGTGATTTTTGCAGCCTTTGTAGCAGAAATTGTCGTCTGGTATGAATATTCAGCTGTTGCGCTCATTAAGTCATAAGGAATATAGTACTTTCCGTCCGCACCAATGCTTGCAAGGGTCGCCGTATCAGCAGTGGTGACTGTGTTGTTCCATGTAATATTGCTTGCTGAAACTATATCATCTGACGGGTCTTCGCTTGCGCTCAGAGTTCCGCTTCCAAGGTCGAATTTCTCTGTAACAACGGTTCCGCTTGCCTGAGCACGACTATCTGTCACGGTAATGCTTACTTCCTGAGCCAGAACAGCCTTATATGTGCTTCTGTCAGACGGAATAAAGCTTACTTTTGCAGTAAAGTCACTTCCGGAATTTTTTACGGAATAGCTTTCTGTATAGCTTGAAGAAACCCCTGTTCCGTCCCATTTCCAGTTTCCTTCAACAGCCGGCGTAACTGAAAGAGAACTTGTAGAAATATTTGAGATGTCAATTGTGTCTTCCATGCCCTTATATGAGCTGAAATCATCTGCCGTCATCTCGTATGATGCGCTTCCGCTGCCTGTGAGAACCGTTCTTCCATCCGCATCCAGATCCACGAATTTTGCTACCTTCATGGAATTCTCTTCATCATCAGTCTTAACCGTAATCGTAATGTCGCTTGCACTCACGCTGATTCCAGAGGCACCACCGACTGCAAGGTAAATGTAATCGCTTTCGCAGGGAACATAGTATCCGACTACAGTATTTTTAATCAGCTCAACTCCGTCAGAGTTTGTGAGGGAGAAGTAAAGATATCCGTCTTTCTTTGTGTAGGCCTTTACAGTGTAAGTTCCGGCTGCATTTGCGTAAGTCTTGTAGTCCTTGTCGTAGCCCTGACCGTGACCTGAAAATCCGTCATAGCTTTTTACGCCTGCCGGTGTGGTCCATGCATAAGAGCGCATTTCTCCGTCAGAATAAGCCCCGTCCTTGAATGAGACAAAACCAGCCCCACCGTTTGCTACGGCAGAATATGTGATTACGGCCGAAATCTCGTATGTGGCACTTGCGTTTTTTGAGGCGTCGATTGCCACAGGATAGATAAGCACATCACTTGCGCCAAAATCTTTGTAGTCAGTGAAAGATTCAAGGCTTGCAACAGAATTACCGAACTTTTTGAGGACAGCAGCCTCTGTTACCGTGATTTCGCAGGTCGCAGAAAGAGAATCATTGTCTTTTACTGTCGCAGTAATTGTCGCGCTCTCCCCGGCATTTGCGCTTTCAAGAACTTTAACAAGTCCGGCTTCGACAGTCACATTTGCGTTTGAAGAAGTCCAATCGACCTCAGCATCTGCTCCCTCAGGCTCAAAGCTCACTGAAAGTTGTTTTTCGCTTCCAGCGGCCACGCTTGCACTCTCTTCAGAAATCTTGATTGCTGTGGCGGTAACGCTGTAAAGGATGATAGAATCGCTTGCTCCGTCCTTTGTAGCACTTACTTTTACATAGATGTTTCCGCTTCCTGTTTTTTCAGTAAGTCCGTTTGAATCAACTGTGACAGCATCCGCAACTTCATTTTCGAGGCTTATTTCAGAATATGCTTTTGCAGTCCATTCAGCTCCGCTTATTTCACCATCATAATCAGAAAGTGTGAGGGCATCCCCGATATTTGTCTTCGTGACATCAGCATAATCAACAAAGATATTGGATTTTGAAGAATCTTCTGAGATTGAGTCTCCGTCATTCACAGCAAGGTCAGAAGCAGCATCCCATTTTTCGCTCAAAGATTCCCATTTTGAAGTGTTTGTGTTGAAGGCACGGTTAAGGATTGTGTATCGGCCATTGTACTCGCGGTTTGCAATCCTATCGCTCAAAACATGGACTTTTGAAGTGTCACAGCCAAGAGCCGAAAGGGAAGAAGCTGAAGCTGAGTCAATTTTCCAGCCCACATTATCATCATCGATTCCCTCTTCGATTGCAGAGCCATACCAGATGTTTTTGCTGATGTTTCCCTCGAATGAAGATCCGATGTAGGCCGCCTGACTGTAATATCCGCTTGACCATGGAGTTCTGGCAAGATAAGCTTCCCCATTTAGGGCAGAATCAGCGATTACCTTTGAATTGAGGATTACAAGTCCCTTTCCCACCGGAGAGCTTTCCGGAAGTCCTGGAGCTGCGACATAGGCCGCACTGGGGCCTTCTTCAGCAGTCATTTTAATCGTACACTCTTCGTACAGGGCGACAGTGGCATCCCCGCTCATCCACAAAAAGTCAACATCGCCTTCTGCATAGCACTTGTAGAACCAGGCTCTTCCCCGGGTGTAGAGTGTGTCCTGATGGCTGTAAAATCCTGAGTTATAGGCAATGAGTTTTCCTGTTGAGAAGAAGGAAAGAGCTTCTGCCTGAGTCAGCTTGTTTCCGCTTGAGTTTGTCTCAGTAACCTCAGAGCGTTTTATCGTATTCTTGAATGTGACATTTTTAAGGGTCAGGTTTGCGCTTCCCGTAACAGAAAAAAGACATCGGTCAGCCATAGTGGCCTGGCTCGAACCTTTTCCCGCAATGATTACATCGCTTCCGAATTCTTTGCTTGTCTGACCTTCAATTACAAGGGCTGCCTTTCCGGCATATCTTAAGGCATTTTCAGCATAAGTTCCGGCCGTAAGGGCGATTGTATAAGTGTCGCTGGAATCAGCGCTGGAAGGAATTGCCGCAAGGGCGGCCGTAATGCTCGCATACTCCACGGCATCCTCAGAATTTTTCTGCAAGGTGATTTTACCGGCATCCGAAACGATTGTATCATCATTTTTTTCGTCCTCACCTTCTTTCCCCGACTCACCTTTGTTTTCGTTTTCATCATCCTTTACGGTATTTGAACTTTCGTTTTCAGAAGAGTCATCGCCGTCAGAGCAGGATGTCAAAAATCCGCTTCCAATCAAGGCAAGCGCACAAAAGGCCGAGACCAGTCCCCGCCTCAAGATTTTCTCTTTTTTCATTTTTTCCTCCTTTTTTTATGCTTTTTATATGGGCACCCCCGCCCAAGGGCGGGCCGGGCTATCCGCCATTCCGTGCCTTCGCACTCCATTCCTCCGTGCTGTCATTGCCGCATCGACTGCGGCAATCCCATCACTACGGAACGCCTCTGCCTGCCTGACGGCAGTCAGGGCGTGGCTACTATCCCTGGTGCGGCATTACTGAACAAGACCTTCGATTACGACATCTCCCACCATGATGCAGCGGCTTGCATTTGTGTCTGCGCTCTTCATGTAAGGATAGACTCGGACGGTCAGCGTTTTTCCTGCGATGCTCATTGCCATGTCGGCTTCTGAAGCAACGGTTGCAAGGCAGTCCTTGGCATCTGCGCTTGTCGCTCCGTCTTTGTCCAAAGCCGTTCCCATTCCGCCCTGAACAATCGTTACAGGTGAAGAGAAGTCGTCATTTGTTGAATAAAGGACATCCCACTTCATGTTTCCGGTTCCGCTTGTGGCAAGCTGAAGTGTAATTTGATTTACAAGTACATTTGCACTTCCTGCAGGAAGTTTGAACTCAATGTACATGTCGTCGGTCTTTTCTCCAGGCCAGCCTTCGCTCTTGTTTGAGCAGAATCTTGAGCGGTACTTGCTGTTTACATAGTCAGCCTTAGCCGTAGATTCCTTTAGTCCGCTTGAAATTGTTGCTACACTCGGAGAAACAGTGCCTTCAGGGTCTACATTCGCCGTGTAGCAGACAGCCTTGCTTGAGTCAATCATAGGCCATGTGACCGTGTAGTCGGTTCCGCCTTCTGTCTTCTGTTTTCCGGCACCTGTGAGGGCTACAAGGAGAATATTTCCGCTCAAAGAACCCACAGGGCTGTTTCCGAAGTCTGGAGTGATAGAAGTGTGAGTAACCTGAAGGTTGTAGTTGTAGTCAGTAACAGCTGTAGGCTCGAATTTTATGTAGACATCGTCACCGAAATAGTCAGCAGTCGTATCGATTTCAAGTGTTTTTGCAAAACCGTCGCTTTCAGAAAGGCTTACAGTATAGCCCTTAGGTGCAGTAATCGTAATTTTTCCGCTTGTTGCGTTGAAAGCTGAAACCTTGAAAGACTTAACGGCATTGTTTCCCGGATACATGCGGCCAAAATCAAGGCTGGAAGTATCCACAAGGATTCTTGAGTCCGGTGTCTGCAAGTGTGAGGTAAGCTCGGAAAGTGAAGAAATCTCCTTCATTGCAGTAACAGCAAGTTCGCAGATTTTAAGGGCGCCCAATGTACGGACATGGGTGTTGTCTGTCGGCCAGTAAACGAATTTGTGTTTGTTAGCGGCCACAGCAGTGTTTACATAGGCTCTGGTAAGAGAAGTAATGTCTACAAAAGCGACATCATTGGCCTCGGCAATTTCCTTGGCTGCTTCTGCATAGTTACCGCGGGCTGCACTTTCGTCGCTGTAGGCTGTCGTGAGGTTGTGTGCACCTTTTTCCGTGATTTCTCCGTTCGACACATCGCAGCGGACGAAAGGACTGAAAATGACCGGTGTTCCACCAAGAGCTTTTGTTTCATCAATGTACTTCTGCAAAAAGTCCTTGTAGGTTCCGTTGTCAGGAGCAGTTGATGGGTCGTATGAATCGATTACATTGCTTTCTTTCGTGTATGTGACATCCGCCCAGCCGTCTGGATTTTCCTTTGCGAATGTGGCGTAGTTCATGAAGGTCGAGCCGTTGCCTGAATATTTCTGGTCGTTGTGGCCGAAGTTCACGAAGACATAAGTTTTCTTTCCAGCGTTTTTTCTTTCTTCAAGAATTTCCTTGATTTTGTTCCAGCGACCGTCTTCGTAGTAGAAAGACTTCGAGCTTCGTCCGCCGTTTGAATATGCATTGTTCACATAAACGCCGGTGTCAAAGTAGAACTGCAAGACCTGTCCCCAGCCGGTCTCGTCACCCTCGGCCGCTGAATAAGTGCGCATGATTGAGTCGCCGCACATGACTATCTGAATGTCTGCGTTCTCGTCGCTTTCGGCAGTCACGGTAGAAGTTTTTTCGCCGGTCACATCCACATAATCTGAATCATCGGAATCATCATCTCCGCCAGTTTTGCTTGGATCATCCTCATCAATCTGCTCATTTGTCAGCCCGGTTCCAGAAGAGTCATCCCCTGAATCATTTGAGCACGAAGCAAACATTCCGCCCATACCGATAAGGGCAAAGGCAGAAAGAGCAAGAAGACTTTTTTTGAATTTTTTTGCTTCAAAAATCCTTTTCATAAATACCTCCATTTTTTTAAAAAGAACTTCACGGAAGAGCCGCCTGAAAAAAAGGGGGTAACAGGCGACCCCTTCCGCTCGTTTCTCAGGAAAACTATAAAATCAATTTTTAGTCCAAAAAAGATATAAACTTTTAAATTTCCGCTCTATAAACACTTTATTATATATTTTTATACAATTTTTGCTTTGAACTCCCCGTTTTTAAAATTTAACTTTCCATTTGCAAGATGATTTTATCTTTTTAAAAGAGTATTTTATAAATTTATACTTATTTTTCAGGAGAATTTTCTAATTTCGTATTTCTCACTTGTTTTTCATTGCTCTTTAACGCTTACTTATTTATAATTCTGACTATGGCACTTAAAATTTCCGAACGAAAGCAATTTTTAGCAAAAAGAAAAAACGATGGGAAGCGGGTCACAATTGGCTTCACGGGAATCGCTGACCTGAGGCACTTTATTGCTCTGGAATATATCAGGGGAATGATGAAGGCCTGCGCGGACTACGACATCAACTTTGTGAATATGGGTGCCGCCATAAAATATTCCCTTTTCGACGACATCAACTTTCTCTCCCACTACACTAAGAATTTCAAATTCATGAAGCCCCCGCTGATTGACGGTCTTGTCACATGGGCGGCATCCCTCTATGAGTTCATGGAAGAAAAGGCAATCATAAAGACCTTCTCCGACCTGCGTCCCCTACCCATGGTTGACATAGGCCACCTGGACATTCCCGGGGCATCAATGGTCAAAATTGACAGCAATTCGGCCATAAAAACGCTCATGGATCACCTGGTGAACGCTCATCACTACAAAAAGTTCGCTTTCATTGGAACGGACATTTCGGAGGCACAAAAACGCCGCCTATTCAATTTTCAGCTGGAATTGCAGAGGCATGGCCTTGAGGAAATACCAGGTTCCATCTGCATGATGAACAAAAAAATGGAGGCTCAGTACATCGACGAGCAGGTTGACAAGCTGATTTCCCGCTTTGACATGCACGAAAAAAGAGAAATCGATGCAATTCTCACAGGCTCCGACATAATCGCCGCCGAGGTAATCGAGCATCTTTTCAGGCAGGGCTATTCCGTTCCTCGTGATGTTGCGGTCGTGGGCTTCAACAACTGGTATGAGAGCATAACGGCCCGCTCACCAATCACAACGATTGACCTCGTTTACTTCAAGCGTGGATACGCCGCCGTGGAGCTTTTGATTGACAAAATCATCGACCCGGAACACAAAAGCGAGACTCTTTATTACAAGACGGACTTAATTGTCCGCCAGTCATGCGGCTGCCTTGAAAAGAGCGTCTCCCTGCTTCAGTCAAAGCAGAACCTCTCTTTTCTTAGCGAGACAGATGCCGAATCCGAGTCAATTTTGCGGGCAGAACTTAGCGATGAAGTAAAAAAGATTTTCCCCTACCTTTCCCAGGATTCGATCACAAACCTTCTTGATTCTTTCTTTGCTGACATCTACGAATCCGGCTTTGACAAGGCCTCTGCTCCCTATGACGGCAGAAACAGCGCCAGCGAGGAAGACCAGGGCCATACCCTCAAATGGTTCCGCAACATCATGCAGGACTACCGCAAGGAAAAAGAATTCGACTCGGAGCATTTTCAGAATGCGGTCACATCCCTGCGAACGCTTCTCATTCCCGTAATCAAGAACGAGGGCAGCGATACAATCTTCTTTGCCGAAAGCATTTTTCACCAGATGAGGGCGCTGATTTCGGTCTTCCAGAAATACGATTTGATTGCCGACAGGGAAAATCCCTACAGAATGAACAACATCGCCTCGCAATCATTAAGCTTTACCCAGGTAACGAGCATCGATCAGATTTTCGAGGTTCTCCGCCACCAGATGAGCGTCCTCGACATTCCCGGAGCAGTTCTTGCCCTGTCAGACGAGATGAGCTACAGTTTCCCCAGCCCCACAATCACCTTCGTTCACCCGGATTCAAGCCCCGACGCACAGAAGCTTCTGGGCCAGAAAATCAGCGAGCCTCACCTCTTCCCGAAATGGCTTTCTGACAGCACAAAACGCCACTCAGTCATGCTTGAGGTCCTTCACAATTCAGACCAGTACTTTGGCTATGCTTTCTTCGACATCAAAAAACTGAACATGGCAATTTACGACGCCCTGCGAATGCTGGTCTCCAACGCCCTCTACACGGTCTACAAAAAAGAAGGAAGGGTCAAAAACACCAGCGTTTCGATCACTCAGAGTCAGATTCAGAATATCATCCCGAAAATCAGCGGGGAAGAACAGAAAGGCGGAAGAACAAGAATCACGGCCGAAAAAATCACCGGCTATCTCACGGAACACATGAACGAAATGACCAACATCGAGAAAATGGCGGAAAGTCTCATGGTCAGCAAGAGTTTCCTCAGCAAAAAATGCAAGGAACTCACCGCCCTTTCAGTCCAGCAGCTACACGAAAAACTGAAAATCGAGCAGGCAAAAAATATGCTCACGATGAACTACGAATTTTCGGACATCGCAAGCAAACTGGGCTTTAAAAATCAGAATTATTTCTCAAATGTCTTCAAGAAAAACACGGGGCTAAGCCCAAAAAACTGGCTCAAAAACAACTCTTAGCTAGCTGATAAGAGAATCAAAGAAAGCCGGGAAGAGAGAGCGGATAATGCAGACCACGCCCAAAGTTACAGTGATGATTCCGAAAATCACATGGAGGGTGTGGTTGGTCTTTTCAGTGATATGATTCTTAAGAAGGGTGACAAGGCCGCACATCAAAATCCACCAGAGGACAGTTCCCATACCCAGCGAGACTACGAGCTCTGTTGCCTGAGTGAGAGTGAGAAGACCTGCGTCAGCGATTCCAAAAAGGGTAAAGCCAATCATGTATGCCAGCATCGAAGCCGGATTTACGATGGCTATCCCTAAGGCCACAAGGAAGCAGCTCAATATTCCCGTTGCGTTGGCCACCTTCTCATTTACGGTGGAGCTTTTTATCATGGTATAAATACCGTAAGTGATGATTACGATTCCGCCGACACCCTGAATTACTCTCATGTGAGCGTTCAAAAAATCAGCGATAAGATGAATACCAAAGGCACCGACGCTGGCATAGAACATATCAGAAACGGTAGCGCCCATTCCGGTGAAAAAACCGCTCCAGAAACCCCGTTCCAGAGTCTTCTGGATAGTGATTGTTCCGCTTACTCCGGCAGGGATTCCAAAAATAATGCCGATTAAAAGGCCTTTTATGATATAACTTTCCAACATATTAAACACCTAAGAATTTTTTGACTTCTTCGAGCCTGTTATTGGCAGAACGACGACCGTAATCATAAGATTCATTGATTTTGTCAGCGGAATTCTCGAAAAGGGCACACAAAACCTCACGGGGACGGAAAACAAGAACCTTGCCCTCTTCCTCAAACTTCTTAAGACGCTCATCCTGCTTGCAGTAATTCTCGTAGCGGTTCATAAGAGCATTGTAAAGGTTTGGCCACTTTCGCTTGTACATAGGCGAGAGAAGCAAATCCCATTTTTTAAAATCAGTAGGTCCGTCCCAGGGTTCCTGAGTCGTAATTACGACGAGTTTGTCGCAGCCCTGATCAAAAGCACGGTCAAAAGGAACTGAGTCCGTGACACAGCCGTCAGCATAAGTAAGGCGACCGATTTTCAGGGGCGGAAAGAGAATCGGAAGCGAGCATGAAGCGCACACATGGTCAAGAAGAAGCCTGTTCCGCCTGATTTTCGTGAGCATCATCTCTTTTTCGTGCATGTGCTCTTCCTGGTCGCAGAAATAAATCGGCCGGCCGGTATCCGCACAGGTAGCCGCAATCTCGCATTTTATGTCCGAATTGAAGAATTCATTGAACTTGAAGGGGTTTTTCCGGTCAAAGGAGTATTTGTAAATCATAAAATGCATCTCTTTGAGGATGCCGTCACGCCAGAGGGCGCCGTTTTTATGAGTCTTCTGCCTGATTGATTCCGGGGAAAGAACCTGCTTCAAGCGGCCTTTCTGCCCCGTGACATAATTGAGGGCTGCATGAGCACCAGCTGAGACACCGATAACATAGTCAAAATGAAGCTCGTTTTCCATGAAAACATCGAGAATTCCTGCTGTATAAAGCCCTTTTCGTGAGCCGCCTTCCAAAACAAGTCCGTATTTCATCACACACCTGCCTGTTCGCATGGACTTTTATAAGTTAAAGCCGGATCAGCCGAAGACGCAGGGGCCTTTTCTTCCTGCTTTATCTCTGGCAAAGGCGGAACGACATCATAAAGTGTGTCCGGAGATGGAAGAGTAAGAATATTATGACGGAGAGCAGCCGCTTTAAGGAGCTTTACGCGCTCACGGAACTGTGCCGACTGATTCTCCAAATCAAGAGAAGAAGGCAGCCCTTTAGTGCGCTCAATCTTTTTGGGAACATCAACGACATAGTGAATTCTATGACCGAATGTATATTTTCCGTCGAGACCAATGCTGACTACAGGATAACCTGTGCTGCGGGCCAAAAAAGCAAATCCTGACTTAAATTCGTTCAGCTCACCGTCCTCGCGGCACTTTCCTTCCGGGAAGATTACAACGGAACGGCCCTTTTTAAGCTCTTTTTTTGCCAGAAGAGCCCATTCCGTATCAAGATTGAAACGGTCACATGGAATGCCGTTAGCTGCCCTGCAAATCCAGTTGATGCCGGGCTTTTCATACCAGTCTTTCGCAATGACGATTGATTTTTTGCCCTTCAAAACAGAAAGAATGAAAGGCGGATCAACGATTGTCGTGTGGTTTGCGATTACTATGCATGGTTCCTTGAGTTTATTGGTCTGAATTGCCTTGTTGACGAAATGAGCTTTCGGACGGTAAAGGACATGCATATAAAAACGCACGAGCACGATGGAGAACTTTCCGAATGCATAGAGAAAATTATCGACTGCTTTTTTTACCAGTTTCATTCAGCAAAAATCTCCATTTTAACCGCCAGAAACTAGCGATCTCCAAGAGAAGATTTTGGAATAGTGGTGAATGTGAGGCTTCCTTTTGCAAAAACCTGGTCGTTTACCTTTACGACAGCATCGAAGCCAACGAGAACTCCGCCACCCCGGGTTTTGTTAACGGTGATGACAAGCTGGTCACCTGGAATCACAGGCTTAACGAATTTGAAGCCGTCAATTTTTAGAAGGACATACAGGTTCTCTTCAAGAGCCTTTTCGTCCTTTTCGATTACGAGAGAACAAAGCTGGGCACAGCTCTCAACGATGAGAACGCCCGGCATAATAGGAGTACCGGGAAAATGGCCCATAAAATAAGGCTCGTTGACACTAACATTCTTGATGCCTGTGGCAGACTCGCCCGGTTTTAATTCAAGAACCCGCTCAATCATCTGAAATGGCGGTCTCTGAGCAATTTTTTCGCTGATTTCAAAGATGTTCATAATGCTCCTACCCTACAATGACAAACCGCCATCAAGAACGATGGTCTGGCCGGTGATATAAGAGAAAGCGTCAGAAGCAAGAGCACTGACTACATTTGCCACATCCTCTGCGGTACCGAAGCGCTGGAGAGGAATGTTCTTGATATATTCGTCACGCTTTTCCTGAGGAATCGCATCAATCATTTCTGTCTGGATAAAACCAGGTGCTACAGCGTTTACACGGATTCCGTTAGGAGCTAGCTCTTTTGCCAAAGTCTGTGTGAGGGAATTTACAGCACCTTTTGTCGCACTGTAAACGCTCTGGCCAGGAAGGGCAAATTTGCTTGAAACAGAAGACATATTGATGATAACACCATGCTTCTGCTTGAACATTTTGAGGACTGCAGCCTGAGCA
Source organism: uncultured Treponema sp. (assembly GCA_946611835.1). Classification (GTDB taxonomy): domain Bacteria; phylum Spirochaetota; class Spirochaetia; order Treponematales; family Treponemataceae; genus Treponema_D. Next base: position 16,182 of record CAMOEE010000017.1, read on the forward strand.
CAGTAGATATAGCCCTTGATGTTGAGGTCAAGGCACTTATCGAGAGTCTCAGGGTTGAGCATAAGAAGATATTCGTCACGAACGATTCCTGCGTTGTTGACCAGAACATCAATCTGACCATACTGTTTGTAGACATCACGAATCATTTTTTTGACTTCATCAAGCTTTGAGACATCTGCCTTGTAAGCAATAGCTTCGCCGCCATCATTTTTGATTGAAGCGACTACAGCATTTGCCTCGTCGTCTGAGCGGCTGTAATTAACCACTACAGCATATCCGTCTTTTGCAAGACGAATCGCACAAGCTTTTCCGATACCTTTTGATGAACCAGTAACAATCGCAACTTTCATTCGTTATCCTTATATTTTATTTACCGAGAACGACAGCTGTGTATGAGCCGCCGAGAGCAAAAGAGATTACAAGAACTTTATTGAGGTTCCTGCTTTCAAGTGTTTTTCGAGAAACGCTTCCGTCCTTTGAAATTACGAAAGCATTGTCCTTGTCGATGTCGCCATGAAGCATCATGGCTGCGTGAGCAACCTGAAGTGTCGCAGTACCAGCACGGCCTTCACCGACCCGCTCCTTGACCTCAATTACAGGTTTGTCAGCGAAGCATTTTGCCATAACTGACTTTTCGATGTCATCGACGACCTTCATGCCGTTTGCAAAACCGTAAACAGCATCGATTTCTTCGAGTTTGACTCCGGAATCAGAGAGTGCGTCAGAAATTGCCTTTTCGAGGGCTTCTTCTGTTCCTGCAAGCTGACCGAAGCGTACATTCTTGCGGCCATTTCCGTAGCCAAGAATATGAGCGTAAACAGTAGCGCCACGAGATTTTGCGTTTGAGTCCTCCTCAAGAACAAGGCTCGTGCTTGCGTCACCGAGAACAAAACCGTCGCTTCCTGAGAAAGGAGCGGCAAGAGATTTTGCCTTGTATCCAAGCTCATTGAAGAGGTTGTCGATAATCGGGATATTCTCGTCATTGCCCGTAGCGAGCATGATTTTTTCCTGACCTTCTTTGATTACATTCATTGAGTAAGCAATGCTTGTAAGGCCGGAAAGAGGACCGCTTGTTACGGTTACGCTGTAGCCTTTGAGGCCAGAGCAGATTGAAAGATATCCGCCGGCAGCGTTGTAGACTGTGTTAGGGAATTTGAATGCGCTTCCCTTTGCGTTGCCTTTTTCGGCAATAAGCTCTTCGAAATCGTATGTTGAGCCGAGAGCACCCTCACTTGTTCCAACGATGTTACCAATATCCCTGGCATTTTCTTCGGTGATTGTGAGATTTGCGTCTTTGAGGGCCTTCATGCCTGTAACTACCTGAAGCTGGCTGAAATTGTCGAGCTTGCGGTAGAAAGCCATTTTGATTCCGAGAGCATCGTATTCTGATACTTCTATTGTAGAATGAATGCTTGTCTCAGATGGAGTTTTGCCAGCCTTGACAGATTCAATGTAAGTTTCTTTTGAGTGACCGAGAGGATTAACTAGGCCGAGACCTGTAATCGCAATGTTCGGTTTTGAATCATTGACTTTTACATCACCAGCGTTCTTGCTGAAAATGATGCTCGCATTGTTTCCGCCGAATGCAAATGAATTGCTCATTACTGCACTAAGTTCCTTTGAGTGAGGAACATTCTGTACGAAGTCAATTTTTCCGGCTTTTTCCTTGAGTTTTTCCTTGTCTTCTTCTGAATAGCCTAAAGTTGGAAGAACTGTATTTGTCGTGAGAGCCTTGATAGAGAAAACAGCCTCGATTGCACCAGCCGCACCCAGACAGTGACCTGTCATTGCTTTTGTAGAGCTTGCGCTGAGATTGTCGTTCTCGCCGTCAAAGACTGTATGGAGCGAAAGGAACTCTGCGTTGTCGTTCTTAGCTGTTCCTGTTCCGTGACCATTTACATAACCGATGTCCTTCTTTGAGACACCTGAATTCTTGATTGCGCGGTTGATTGCCTCAATCTGACAGAGACCGTCTTCACGAGGAGCCGTGATGTGGTGAGCGTCTGTAGTGACGCCAGCTCCCAGAACCTCGCAGTACACCTTTGCATTGCGAGCCTTAGCATGAGCGTAAGACTCAACGATAACCATGCCTGCACCCTCACCCAAAGTGATGCCTGTGCAACGGTTAAATGGAGAGCATCCGTTTTCGTCGAGGGCATGGAGCGAGAGGAATCCAGAATATGGAATTGAAGCGAAAGAATCTGCACCACCAGCAAGAACAACATCTGCCTTACCTGCACGAATCAAGTCGCAGGCATAAGCAACGCTGATTGTACCAGCGGCACAGGCATTACCGACATTCGTAACGATACCGCCGGCACCTGAAAGTTCAGCCACCTGAGAAGCGATTGGTGCGATTGGCATTTTGAGGATGTCGTTTTTGTCTTTGCCATGCTGATAGTAATGTTCGATACTTGCAGCACCGCCGACGCAGCTACCGATGATTACGCTGACACGAGGATCGTCGTTAAATTTTGCCAGTCCTGAATCAGCAAGGGCTTCTTTTGCAGCCTTGAGGCAAAGCTTAGAAGCACGATCTTTTTCTTCCGGAGCGTCAATTTCGTCCAAAGTATCGCAGTTTACTTCTGCGGCAAGTGTTGCATAACAATTTTCTGTGTCAACGGTAGTCGTATGCTTGATTCCAGAAACAGAAGCGAGGACATTTTTCCATGATTCCTCAACAGAGTTTCCGATAGCACAAATCATGCCCAAGCCAGTTACTACGCAGCGGTTCTTTTCTTCAGTCATTCTGAATTCCTTATGAGTTTTTATGCGTTTGCTACGATGTAGTCAGCGATTGTATCGATGCTCAAGAATGTCTCTTTTTTAAGACCAGTCATTGAAACGCCGTACTCGTCATCAACGAAAGAAATGATTTCGAGAGAGTCTACTGAATCCAATCCAACCTCATCACCGAACAATGGTGTGTCATACTGGAGGATGTCACCGTCAACACCGAGGTTTGACATGAAGAATTCCTTCAATTTTGCCTGAACTTCTGATTTTTCCATAATTTATACTCCTTAAAAAAATTGTTTATAAAACATTCGTAAAATTTCTCACAGAGAGCACAGAGAATTACCTTTAGCTCTGTGAACTCTTAAACTCTGTGAGGAATTTAAAATTACGGGCGAACGATGATGCTCTCAAGTTCCGGGTGCTTCTCAAGCTCTTTTTTGAGACCCTCTTCCCGAGCCTTGTTGCGGTATGCCGGGTCCTGGAAAGAATATGTGAAGTTTGTGTGAACATCGTAAGTGCCGTTCATGATTGCGAAAGCGTCCT